>JBAZVA010000026.1:0-19748 GCA_041661165.1 Candidatus Woesearchaeota archaeon
TCTGGCCGAAAAGTCCGGCGGCAAGCAATGTAGTATTTAGCAATTAAATTGATTCTTTAGAATAAACTATCAAGTTAGAACAATTATTTACGCGATGTATACAATCTCACAAAAGTTCAATTGCCTCTTATGATGCAAGGCCGCCAAAGACTTCGGACAGAACAGTTTTAATGTCAACATTTATTAATTCTTTTTCTTGATTTACTTTATGTCAAAGCATAAACATCATGGAAAACATGAAAAGATAGAAGAAAAGCCAAAAAGCAACGCAAGATTTATCATAATTCTTGTAATAATTTTCATATGTTTTTACATTTATTCGTATTGGGCACAATTCTCTCCATTGTTTGCAATTCTTCTAAAGAAAATAGAATATTTAATCAGTCTTAACGCATTTACATTTACATTATATTCTCATTTCAAATATCATGTTATTCAAAGCACTTTTCTTGGAATTTTTTATATTAATTTATTTTTGGGATTATTTTTCATTCCCGGACCAAGCGAAATTGTTTTTATTGGTTATCTTTTAAAGAATGTAAGTCCTATGCTTTTGGTAGCAATGACTGTTCTTGGAATGTTTGTGTCTCAACTTTTTAATTATTTATTCGGCTATTTATTTGGAAAATCGTTAGCGAAAAAATTATTCAAAGACAATTTTACAAAATATAGTGAGTGGATAAATAAATATGGTACTTTTTTCTTAATAATTATGCTCATTTTTCCATTCTTACCTTCACAACCAGCATCAGTATTGTACGGTTCATTAAAATATTCTTTTAAGAAATTTTTTATAATAAATTTAATAGTACTTCTAATAAAATTCACTGCGCTAGCATTTTTATTTTTCTACGCTAATTCTTATGTGACGTCATTTTTTAAATTCTAATTTAGTTCCGATTTTAAAATTGATAGAATGATGACATTCTAATATGTATTTTGATTTGTGTTTAGGTGCATACCATAATCTAAATGGTTTTGCAAATACAGAATCAACAACAGTATAATTTTTATCTAGCCAATACACTTTTATAGGGAAGAAAACAAATAACATGTGTATTGATCTTCCAAAAATAGATTCTTCATCAAAACAAAATAACAAAACTTCATCTTTTCTAATCTTTTTTCTAAACATAAGTCCTAGACACTTTGAAAGAAAAGAGTTACATTTTTTTACTTGTATCTTCTTGTTTTTTATCTTCAATATCAATTTTAATTTCCTCCAATTTGTTTCTTGTCTTATAGAGATTCTGCAATTCTTCTTTTTGTTTTGCATTCATCTGGCGCGAGATTATCATTATTGCGACAATTAATGAAAATATTACTATTAGAGAAGTAACTACGGTGTACGATCTTTGTGTAATATTTATTTTTTGTTGTTCAATGATTGGTTTTGTATCTTTTTTAATTAGAGATTCTTTGTTTTTTTCATTTGCATTGTTATAATCAGCTTCTTTTATACTAAGTGAAGTTTCTTCTGGAACATATGTTGTTATAAAATAAGTATTGAAATATTCTGTTTCTGCTCTATAATATGTGTAATCAGAGGAAGTTCTAAGTTTGTATGTATTTGCAATTAATAAATTATCTTTATCATTTAATTCTTTTATTGCGATGTTTTCTGATTTTATTTTATTTTTTTCCATCCATTCATTTGATACCCTAAAAAAAATAATTCTTGAATATAAATCATTATTTCCAAAATTATATGTTTTCATGGTCATACTAGAATATACTGAAGTTATGTTATATTTATTGTTTTCATCAGAAATCGTTAGTGTCATGCTGATATTATTAAGATCGTTTCCAATGGTTAATTTTATCGATTCAAATGAAGAAATATTTTCTTCTATGATATTTATGTTAAGAAAAGAGTCTTTATCCACTTTTTGCCAAAATATAATATCATCACCTGTTCCTTCAATAGGATTAAAATTTGTTCCTTCTCCAACAGAAGGGATGGATGACGAGGGGGGTACATATTTATCTTTAATGATATATCTAACTATTAATGGTTCTAACATGTCGTTTTTTTTCTCATGTGTGCATCTTACAAATAATGTGTAATTATATTTATTTAGCAAAAGTATCATAGTGTGTTTTGTAGAACCTGTTTCTTCAAATTCAGTCATCTCTTCAAAAAGTACATCTTCTTCACTATAACCGCAAGTGGATATTTCATTGGTGAATATTGTCATTTTTGGAGTTTCAAGTGTTATTGCAATTCTATTTTCAAAAGAGTAAGGTGCTATCATATCCGGCCCAACGTTTCTTATGCTAGTAACTTTTGGAGGGGTTAAATCATTTAAGTTGAAATAATTCAAGTATTCTATCCTTTCATTTTTTTCTATGTCTTTACAAGTTATGTTTAATTTATAATAATCATTAGGGGTGTTTTCTAAATAAATATTAAAAGGATGATCTACGTTTGTGTTTATATCAATTGTTCCAGTTTTTTTGAAAGGTTTTAAAACAATGAAATTTTTAATTTCGTAAGTGCATAATAAAGAATTACTAGAACTGTATACATTTCCGCTAATATTTACATTATTATCGAAAAAAGTACTTTCAAAATTATTTAGAACTATTTTTGTGTCTGCATCATTTTTTAAAATTATTATTCCATATATTCCATTAAGAGAAAGTGTGAAATCCGATTCTCTTATTATTATTTTGTCATTTGAAAGTCTTTTTGGAAATAAACTTTTTTCATCTTCATAGTACATTACGATGTAATCATTAAAAGGATAATGAAAAGTAACGCTCATATTGTATAATTCTGGTTTTAGGAAAAAAGAGTGAATCCTATCGAAAAAAAACATATCTATAATAGATACGTTTATTGTGTTAATAAAATCTTCAAATTGTATATTTGTTGATTTATTTATTCCAAAAAATTTATCAAAATTCGCATCAATGCCTTTAAATGATAATTGTATATCATAAATACTAGTTTTTCCTGTTTCATATTTAGTTTCATTTAATTTTATGTATGTGCTAATATCATTATCCAAATCAACAGTATTTCCTAAATTTGAAAAATTCCATTCTAATATTCTGTTAATTCCTTTATTTTGTCTGTAATTATTGTATGTATAATTGCAAGATACATTTATGGTTTGATTGGTTTCATTATTAAACACAGGATATGTTTGATTTAGAAATTTCAAATAGTCAAAATAATCAAACCCTAGAACTTCTTTTGTAAATTTTGTGGTGTTTGCAGGAATGTTCATTTTAAAAAATACTTCTTTCTTTCTTTCATTAGAAAAATTATCTACGCTAATAAGTTCAAGTTTGTGTAATCCGGGGGCTAAATTATTTAATCTTAATGTGCCACTTGAAGTTAAATTATATTTGTATGTTCCATCTGTCAATATGTATCCTGCAGTTTTAGAGTATTTTCCATTATCAATATACATGTAAGTTTCATTTAATGCTTCATCTTCACTCGACCAAATTACATCTACATAACCATCTAAGTAATATTTTTCAGTCGGTTCATATAGTCGTAATATGGGTGCAAGATCATTTATTTCGAATGTAATATTTTCCATTAATATAGAATTTCCCATTTTATCAATTACGTAAAGTGTAGCTGGACTTGATGTTATTGATATATTTCCAACCCATTGAATTCTTGAAATACTTGTAAGTGGAACACCATTTATTGAAACATATTTTAAATCAGTATCATTAATTAAAACTTTGAATGACACTGTTTGTCCTGTATGTATTGTATTATCAGAAGGTTCTACGCTAATGATTACTGGTTTTACATCATAATCATTCACTGCAATCGGTTTAATTAAATCTAATTTTAATGTAAGATAACTGTCAGTTCCAATTATTTTTTTATCTTCTCCTACAATATTTATGATTTTTACAAGATTTAAAGCGGTATAATGCCACGCGTCCAATGTTTGTCCATCGGTTGATATTGTTATGGTGTATAAAGAAGGAAGATAATTAGAAATAAAATCTTCATAATTTTTAAGAGAAAGAATAAATTTTGGTAAAGATTCAAATTCTTTTGCAATGTTATAAATTGTTGTGTTTGAGTCACTTACATAGATATATTTTGTAAAATCAATTTTTGTGGCATTTACATTTTTTAATGTGAATGTTGTGCTGTATGTTTTATTACTTGCATATTCTTCGACATTTGCAGTTATGACAACATCAACTAGTCCTATGTTAGGATAAAAAGAGGAAAGAACACTATTTTCTCCTTGTAAAATATCGAACTTGGTGATTTTTTTATCTAGATAAGATATTTTTTCTTCATAATAATCAAAATTGTAGTCTGTATTCAAGAAAATAACTACGGAATTATTCATAATAGTAAACGATATGGATTTATTATTTCCACTATTATCTATTTCTATTCTGAATTTGAAATCTTGATTTTCCGTAAAATTATGAGTATTATTGTAAAACATTACATAGCTTTCATTTACAAATATGTATTGTGAAATAATTGAGGAATCATTGTATGTTGTAGTTATATTTGATACATTTTCTGTACTTGACAAAGTAATTTCAATAAAACATCCGGGATAACAAGCAGTTTGATTCACAGAAGAAATGCTGCTCGCGTATATTTCATTTGATGAATTTATGACAAAAACTACTATTAACAAAAATAGCAATACACTTTTGCCTTCCACCCTCACACTCATAACCCTAAATAATATATTGAGACTTAAAAACATATCTTTTTTAAATATGAGCTTCAGATTATTACTTGTATGAAAATATGTAATAATGGGCTGACTTAATATGGGGAAAAATTTATACAGGATAAAGGTAAGGGTATTTTACTTACCGGATGAGGATATATCAACGAATTATGCGGTTTTGTTTCCTTTCACAACAGAAGATTTTGAAGATATTGAAATTTCAGAAAAAGAAAGTGAAGGTTTAATGATAAAAGAAACAATAATCACAAAAAATAGGCATTTAAATGTATTTTTCAAAAATTTACTTTTAATATTAAATGAAGATAAACAGATTATTTTGTCAGAACTTAATGAAAGAATAGACAAAGAGCATTTTGACTTTTATTTGCGTCTTGATAAAAATACATTGAAACTTACAACAACTGGCAATTGTTTTCATATAAAAATTACTGTCGCTGCTTTTCCAAAAACATTTGAAAAAGTGAAAGAAAAAATGATTGAACTTCTAAAATAATTATATTACTATTTAAGTATTTTTACCAGTCTTGACACATCATGCTAATAATTGTGTAGATTATGTGTGACTATTGGAACTATAGTAGAAATAATGCATACATAGTCGCGTTGCACTTGGCTACCTTTGCGAGGAGTTTGCTTGCTGGTAAAATACTTTTAAAATAAAATATTACTTAAAAATAATCAATAAGAAAAGTTAGAAATAAAATAAAAAATTTAATCTTTGACAAAAATTCTATATTTTTCATTTCCTTCAAGTTCCAAAAGAATTCTTTTTATCACTAATTTTTGTGGATCTGGAATTAGTTTAACTCTTGTCTTAATGTCTTCGAATGATTTAAATGGTTCAATATCTCTCTGTTCAACAATTTCCCACATGTGTTTTTTTCCTAGGCCCGGAAGAAGTTCTAATTGATGCATTCTCATAGTAAGTGGTTGAGCAGTATTAAAATAATCAACAAATTTTTTTTCATTTTGATTAACTAAGTCTTTTACAACAAATTCTAATTCATCGTGTGCGGTATTTGTAAGTCTATCGTATGGCATCTTTCCAACAATATGGTGTATTTCATCTCTTTTACCTTCACCAATATAAACAATCTGTCCTGGTTGTAAGAATATATCTTTTTTTGAAACAAGTTCAAATAATGAAAAAGTAGTAACGCCTATTCCTTGTACAATCGCTTCTTTTTTATGAGCAGGTCTTGGATCATCAATATGGCCATTCTTTAGAAAGTCTAAAACTATAACTGCTTCTTCTCTGTTATTTAATAGTACCATTTGATATCCCCCTATTGTTATATATTCTACTATGAGTATTTTGTTTATAAAAGTATCGAAGTATTTTATGTTTTCAAAGTTTCAAAAGAAAATTATACATTGCTATTAATTTATTTCGCAATAGATATGATTATATCTGCAATTTTTTTAGCATCTTCTTTTTTAAGTGTTATACTACTTGTAGAAAGCGCAAGTTTTACTTCCTCTTCATTCTTTGGAAGCAAATCTAGAATTTTCACCATTTCTTTTTCTTTTAATCTTAAAACGTTAAGTTCATTGATTTGTTTTTCAATGTCCTTGTAATCTTTATCAGTCAAAGTTGCAACAGAATTCACATATTCCTCTGTTTTTTCAGCACGATAACCAAGTTGTGTGTCTCTCTTCTTAATTGCTCGAAGTTCCTTCTTAACATCAGCCATTGACAATGCAACTTCTTCAATTATTTTTGCATCACTCATGCTTTTTCTCCAACTTCAATTTTCTTTAAATGTACAGGGTGAACAATTACTTTTTTATCCTTTCCGGAATCGTTAACTAAAATTTCATAACATGAATCTTTTTTAATTGACATTTTTTTAATTACTGTTCCAATAAGACCATAAAATCTTCTATAAAACATTCCATTTTGATAAGCCGGTTCAATTTTTAATGCGACCTTATCTCCAGCAGTAAAAGTTTGAAAATAACTTTTTAGACTAATTTTGCCACGTGCCTTTACAGGCTTTGTCATTTTACATCTTGTTTTTCTTCTTGAGCCACCAATTCTTTTCATATTTTAGCCACCTAATTTGTTATTTAATAAGTGAATTTTGAACCATTTATAAGTCTTGCGGTGAATCGAAGTGTGTCCTGGTCTATCTTGCCATCAAACAGACAAAATTGAAATTATAATCGCTCATACTATGAAGCAAACATAATAGTACAAATAAATTGTTACTCAAGCAAGTATGGCAAGAGACTTTAGGGGCACACTAGGAGAATTTGTCTCTTTTTTAATTATTTTGTCTCTTTTAATTTTCCTTTATATTTTTGTGTATATACTCTTTTGATAGAGAGATTTGAATAGTCAGAATTTAAAATTCAAATTATAGTTATACGACTTCATTGTATTCAAATCTCTTCTTTGAAGGTTTTTATAACCTTCAATATAGAAAGATTTAAATAAACTCGATTCAAAACATTTATTAACGTATTATACTATTTAATACATTGATGATTTTTAGGAGGATTGAATGAATATGAAACAAACATTTCAAAAGATAACTGATGCTATAACGAGACCTTTCAAAAGAGCGGACGATGATGATGAAGGGGAACCTCAAAATTATCTAGAACTTGAAACACAAAAGGATCAACCTGCGTCAGAATCAAACAAGATTGTTGTAAGAACATTCTCAATTGAAGATTTCCAGGATATAAAACCTATTCTTGATGCTATTCGTGAAGGATATACTATTGCACTTGTTGATGTAAAACCAATAAGAAGCAAAGATGTAATCGAATTAAAAAGAACAGTAAACAAATTAAAGAAAACTGTTGAAGCAATCGAAGGAGATATTGCAGCATTTGGAGATGATTGGATTGTAGTAACTCCACAATTTGCAAAAATCTACAGACCTGACTCTGCAACATCAGCACCAGCAAAAAAGAAAAATGTTGATGACTTCACAGACATGATGTAATTGATTTATTTTTTTATTTATTTTTTCTATATTTAATTTTTTAATACGGATAATGTTTTGATGCTAGTTAAAGTAGTGTGGATATGAAACATACATTAAAAGTAACGATTTTTCTTCTATTATTGTTTCTCCTATCTCATTTAATTGGATTATTTTTAGTTTATATTACAAATCCGGTAGAAACAATAGTTCAGCAGGACGGAACAGCAGTTATTACACACACTTCTGTAGAAACTCCTGGCGTTGGGAAAATGGAACCTATGGATCATCCTTATATTCCAATATTAATAGGAGTATTGCTTGGTACAGGAATTGCACTTTTACTAATTAAATTTAAATTTTTTAGAGTTATGAAAGGTTGGCACGTATTTGGAATTGCTATTTGTTTGTATATTTCATTTTACAATATAATTACATTTTTTATTGGAACAAATATTTCACAATCTGTTTTAACTATATCTGCTTTAGTTATTGCAATAATTTTATCGATTGCAAGAGTTTACAAGTATAATGTTTTTATTCATAATTTTACAGAACTTTTTATTTACGGAGGAATTGCAGTTTTGTTTGCTGTATTATTTAAAACAACAGATTTGAAGGGTGCATCAATATTTTACGCATCCATTTTGTTAATAGGTATTTCAATATATGATGCAATTGCTGTTTGGCAATCTAAGCATATGATTACACTTGCAAAATCACAAACAGAACAAAAAACTTTTGCGGGTCTTTTAATTCCATATAATAAACCAGCCGAATCAGAACTATTACGTACTTCTGATAAAAAAATAATTTACGGTAAAAATATAGCTTCAAAAACCATTCAAAAATCAGAACAAACTATTCCAAAATCAGAACATAATAATTCAAAAAGTAAAAAAAGTAATAATAATATTGTTTATCAGTCAGTTGAAGTCGAAACAGAACAAAAATCTGCAATACTTGGCGGTGGTGATATTGCTTTCACTTTAATATTTAGTGCTGTTGTTTTACTAAGCACATATAGTTTTTACAAAGCAGTAATTGTTTCTTTAACAACAACTATTTCACTTGCGATGTTATTCTTATTTGCAAAGAAAGATAAATTTTATCCTGCGATGCCTTTTCTTTCCGCAGGTTGTTTTATAGGATATGGAATTATATTATTATTGCCTTAAATTAGTGCCAAACTGAGGACTACTAACTTTTATTAATGGTTCTAATACTTGACTGTTATGGATAAGAATATTGAATCATTAGCAAGATTACTTACAGCTGATGTGAAATTATACGCCGCAGGACGCAGATATTTAGAATCTGTTCAAAATCAAGGCGTATTTTCTGAAGGTTTAGAAAAAGAGATATCAAAGCATTTTGAAATAATGGAAAAAGCTTATCAAATTTCTAGTAATGGGCGAATCTACATTTTTCAAACTGAAGACACTTGGGCTTCAGAAGGCAGAGAACAAGAATGGTATCATTTATTTAAAAAAGTAGGCGATAGATTTGTTGCTTTATCTCGTGGGGATAGGCCTTCTTTTAGTAATGAAATAGTAAATTATCTAAAAAAAGATAAAATTTCCGAAATTTATACTTTTTCTAATGTAGAACAATACGATGATTTGAAAAAAAGTATTGATGAAGGAGATGGTCATTCAATTTCTTATGAAAAAGCTAATCAAGATCAAATTAGAGAATTTTCTGGTAAAGGAATTAGAATAATTGATGAAGATTCTATTAATTAGTGTTTATTTTTTCCGCGTTTTTCAACGTCAAGGAGTCTGTTGATGATGTGCTTTCCGTCAATACAATTTTTCAAATAAATATCAAGAACAATCTTTCGTGCGTCATCATAAACTTTGTAATGTTTGCTTTCGAGTGCCTGAAATAATAAATGTAAATCTACTGCTTTGTCTTCAAATTTTTTTGATTGATAAGATAGTCCAAAATCAATAAAATATATTTTTTCTTCAGTCGTATTATTACTATCACAAAAAATCATATTTGAAGTTGTTAAATCACCGTGAATTATGTCTGCATTATGTATTTTTGCAATATTTTTTGCAATTTCATTACAGAAATCAGAATAATTGGATTCAAATACGTCAACAAGTTTTTCCCCATCAATATATTCCATTTCAATAGTCATTTTCTTATCATCTACATCAATAACTTTTGGAACTAATGTCACAGAAGATAATTTCTCTAAAATTTTTGCCTCTCTTCGTGTTCTAAATTGTCTTAGTTTATTGTCAATTTCTAGAATTCTATAACCTTTTGGTACTCTTGTCTTTATTGCAGAATTTCCTTTCTTTTCAATGATGCTTTCAGCACCGTGTCCTATTATCATAAAACACCAATTAATTTATGGGCTTTGTCCGAAGTCGTAAGCAGCAAACAATTAGTATGCATTTTTATGCACGTAATTTAGTTTGCAATATGTTAGGTACCAATATTTACGCTATACCTTACAAGTCTGCTAGACTTTTCGGACAGAGTCAGTTTATCTTGAAAAATATAAAACAAATAATAAAAAGAAAAAAATAAAAAGAATTAATCAACTTACTTAATTAATCTTGATACTCTGATATCAGCAGTTTTTACAGGATATATTTTACTTACCTGAATTTTTAGAGCTCGCTGAAATTTCTGAGTTATTATGTCTTTTACAAATTGTCCGTAATCAATCTGTTTTAAGATATCTTCACTCATTTTAGTTGCAGCTTCTTTAATATCAGTTGTAATTGACCTTGAAGTCATACTTCTACAGATAATTATTGGTTTGATTCTTACAATTCTTCCGTCTTTAGTAGTTGCAGGAAATGAAAAATCAATTTTTTCTTTTCCTTTTCTTACTAATCTTTTAATTGATGATGGAATCATGCTGTAATCAATAAATTCTGTGTATGCTTTTAATCCGCTAACACTTACAATTCTGAAAGTCACATTGATATTTTGTTTTCTGATATCTTTTGTAAGAATCATTAAATTAATTGACATTGTTCTTCCGATTAATGTATCAGGTTCTGCTGCAATAGTTTCTCCTATTGGTTGTTCTGAAAATTCTTTTGGTGCTAATATTTCATACCATTTTTTTCTTTTCCAAGTTCCACCTAATAGTGCTTTACTTGCTGCGGTTGTTGCTTTTGCCATGTTAATTTCCTCCCTTAATATAAAAATAGTTCAATTCAATGCGATAATAGAAAAAAGAAGATGTATTCTGCCTTATTTTCTGAATCACAAGTTATATTAGTCAGAAACATTTATCTATTTATAAACTTTTTGTCTGCTTGCTGCTAACGATGATGATTGAGTATAATAATCGTAAGGGTTTCATATTAGCCGTCAATTTGACTCTGTCCAAAAAGTCGAGTAGCCTTTCATACTTTGCGTTAATATTCATCTAATTCAATTTGCTTTATCTAAAGAGCAGATTCTTGTAGTGTATACAATAGCCGCGTTTCACTTGGCTACTTCTGCGAGGTTTTGCTTGCTGCTGATAACTTTGGACCGTTAATTTCTTGTTTAGAAAATGTTTTTACCTGTTCACATATTTGTATGTATAAATACAAATGGTAGTTACAATAGTTGCCAAATTAATAATTTTGATACTGCTTGTGAAAGCCGCTAAAAGACTTCTAGCTACGCTTTTTTTGTATGTGGTGCTTCACATTAGATAATTTTATAAAACTGAAAAATCTTTAAAGATTTGTGCTCACATGGCTAATATAGTTTTAAGATTTAACACAAATCCAAAGAATAAGGATCAACTTATCGGATTTTTCAAAAAAAGAATATTCTTTATAGTTAATAATTCAGGGGTTACGGTTAATCCTGGAGAATATTGGGAATGTTTTATCTGGGCAGAAAAACCAAATTATACGCTTGTTAAACCCTATAAAAAAGTTGAAACAGAAAAAGTAGACGATACTATAAAAAAAGTTACTTCTTTTAATGATGTATTAAGAAAAATAGAGACGTATATGAAAAATAATCCTGATTTTGATAAAGTTATTTTTGATGAAAATAACAAATCATATATAAAAACAAAAAATTTGAAGTTGAAAGAGGCTTATCAAAAATATGATTCCTACATTGTAAAAAAATTAAACGATATGATTGTTGTAAGACCAATTCTTACTGAAGACGATAGAAAAGAGTGGCGTCAACTTTCTCAGTTAAGATAAACAGATTTAATAATATTTTAGTAAGTACGGTGAGTAAATTCTAAGTAATAAATTAATAATATAGTTAAAAAATTATCATATAAAAAATCAGAAAATTATTAAAAAAAATAATAAAAATTTATTCTTCAGGAGTATACGAAGGAACTGCATTCTGAGAAATAATTACAATGTCTCCGATAGCTTTGATAAGCTGATGAGGAACAATTACTCCTTTTGCGCTTCCTAAAAGTTTATTTAAATAAGAATTCTTAGTTGCGTTTACTCGCCAACCTGTTATTTTATTTCCTTGAACAATAACTTCTTCTACATCACCAAAGTAATCTCCTTGGTCTGTGAAAACTTTCATATCGTAAATTTCACTTACTTTTCTCATCTTCAACATGTTGCTACCCCTTGTATTTCTTTCATAGTATTTCGTATACGATATAGTATACTATAGTCTTAATATTCAGTTTAGATTTATAAACTTATCTAAAGTCGCTGTAGAAAACATATGCCTGCCTTGATGCATAACAATATTATTTGCTAATTCTATTTGCTGTGTCTAAAGAACTATTTTAAATAGTGTATAAATTCCGCTTGCCGGCTGAACTTTTCTACAGCGTTTATCTAAATAATTTTTTAAAGAATTTTGTAATCGAATCTTCTTCAATATCAATTAAAATTGCTTCAGAACGCTCTCCAAGTGCGGCTTTCTTTTTATGTCTAAGGTATGAAAAATATATTCGAATTATTTTAATTATTATAAGGCCGGCTATGCAGATAAATATTACAAGAAGAATATTCAGATTTATTTCATATTTTTTGAGCCACAAAATAAATTGTGATGGTTTTTTAACATTTGGACTTTCTCTTGGCATTACTGTTTTTTCTATTTCTTCGACAGTAACATTTTTTTGCGGTATATTCAAATATATCACATAACCGCCGGATAATTCATTTATAGATATATTCAAGTACATCGCATAATCAGAATTTGTTGTTTTAGTTGTATTTGTGATATTTATGGTTTTAGAATTATTTTTTCTTTGATATGTGATTTCACTCCATTTTCCATTTTTAAATTCAGCAATACTAATATTGCTTTTTTCATATTTTTTATCAATTTCAAATACGATTTCTCCAGAAGTTATAACTCTCTCTAAATTTGAAGAAATAACTTCATAGTAAATTAGTGGATTATCTTTAGGGGGAAATTTTCCGTGATTTTTTTCATTATCTACTAGAACAATTCTTGCTCCAGAAATTGTTCTATTTAATTTTAAACTAATATAATTTATTGCGAACACATTTGTAAGATTCCATGAGATAGTATTTGTGTTAAAAAATTTGCTTGACACTATTTTCTCATAATTTTTTTCATAATAATATGTTTCAGTATCATAAATTTCGGGTTCTGGTGTTACTATTATTGGCGCAACATAAATACATCCTTTTTCCATAGAATTATTTCCTTCGCACGCATTTTCACAAACACACGTACACGTTCTAATCATTGTATTTGTTGTTAGGCAAGTTCCCCAGTTTCCACATTGAAATAAATAAAGACAGTTATTTGTATGAATTGTTTGTATGTATGATTTTGTACACAAATGTGCGGCATCACAGCTTGTTACATAATAATAATAATCAGTATTTTTAACAAGATTATTAATAGTTATTGTGTGATTAGTGTCAAATAAAGTAACACTTTTATTGAACGGAAAATATGTGTTATTAATCCCATAATTAATACTAGTGGTTGCATTTTCATTAGATAACCAAACAATCGTAGCGGTAGTGTATGTGGCTAAAGCAACAACTTCCGTAATTCCTGGAGGGATTATATCAATTTCAAAAGTTTCATTTATTTTTCCTTGAATTGTTCCATTGATGTTTGTGGAATAACAGGAAATATTTATGCTTGCAGGAACAACTCCGTTTTCGCTATAATTTCTAGTTGTCAGTATAACTTTTGAATTATCTATAAAAAGAGGGGTTTCATCGTTATACGTGACATATAATTTTCCAACAGGATATCCATCATTTGCTTCACAATAAACATAATCTGTAGTTTTATTTATCATGTATCCGCTGATTGGATATGTCATATTAATTAAAACTGTTCTTGGGTTTACTAATATTGAAAAAGTTGTATTTGCAACATTAACACCATCTCCACAAAAAATAGTAATGTTGTAAGGAGTATCATTTACATCATACCAATTAGGCATCCAGTTATATTTTGTTTTGTTTATTATGTTTCCAATAATGCGAGTTGAATTTGAAATATTCGTACTTTCATTTGTGCTACTCGTATTAAATACGGAAAAATTTAAGCTTATTACGAGATTGTCATTATAAAAATCAGTACAAGAAATATCTAATGTGATATTTTGATAATCAGTTAGATTTATTTGACTTATGTTTGCAAACGTTGGAGGAAAATTATATTTCAGTTCAACACTATTATTTTCAGTTAAATTTAGAGTTTCATTTATTTCACAAGAAACAGAATAGTTGTATGTTCCATTTAGAGAAAAATTTTTTACAACAACGTATTGTCCTAGTGCCACGTCAAAAGTCATATTTGAAAAGAATAAATCATCAAATAATATTGAACACTTTTTACTTTGATTTGTTGTTTCGTTTATTGTATATTTTGCATAAAATGATGTATTTTCATAATAATACCTTGTAATATTATTTGTATTTGAATATACTCCGGACAAATTATAAATAAGTGTGTAATTATATGTTGTATCATTATACAAAAAGTCATTTGCATTACAGATTCCAAGAGTAATAACTAGAAGAACCAGCGAAAGAATTCCTAAACTCCACCCCTTTTTAGACATATTATTCAATATAGACTAATGATAGTGTCTTTAAATATTTAATTATATATTAGCGCATGTCTTAATCAACGTTACCAGCAAGCAGACTTGTATGCATAATAGGAATACAGTTCCAATAGTTGTTTCTAATTGACACTATTATTTGCACCATATGTAAAGGCTGGTAACGTTTAGGGTATTTTATGCATTAATACAGAAAATTAAAAAAATAAATAAGAATTAATAGCTTCTTGAGAAATAAATATTAACTTTAGCATCTTTTTGACAATATGCGCAGTATTTGTCATCAGGTGTTTCATCGGAAAGCGGAATACATCTTGAAGAAGCACCGCTTTTTTCATAAATATACTCTTCACAAATTCTTTCGCCGCACCAAGAAATTTTAACTAATTTTTTATTTTCAATCGCTTTTTTAATTTCATCAATATTTTTACATATTACAATAGATGCGTCAAGTCTTTTTTTCGCGACAGTATAAAGATCATTTTGCATATTTTCAAGTGTTTTCTTAATAGTGTGTGCTAATTTTTCAATAGCAATGATTTCCTTATGTCCGGTATCCCTTCTGACAAGTACAACATTTCCACCTTCGACATCTCTTGGACCTATTTCAATTCTAAGTGGAATTCCTTGAAGTTCCCATTCATTATATTTGAATCCTGTAGAAATGTCAAGTCTATCATCTAAAATAGGATTATTTTCTTTCAAAAGTTCAAACAATTCTTTTGCTTTATCTAAAACGATTTGTTCTTTACCTTTAAATAAAATCGGCACAATTACAATTTTGTGTTTTGCAAGTTTTGGTGGCAATACCATTCCTTTATTATCTCCGTGAGTCATTATTACTCCACCAATTAATCTTGTGGAAAATCCCCACGATATATAGTAAGGCGTATGCTCTTTTTCATCACGACCCTTAAATTTAACATTAAAAACTTTCATAAAACCCTGTCCAAGTAAATGACTAGTTCCTGATTGGAGTGCTTTTCCGTCTGGCATTATTGCTTCAATTGTTGTGGTATAATCCGCACCTGCGAATTTTTCAGAATCGGCTTTTTTACCATAAATAACTGGCATTGCAAGAACATCTTCTGCTAATTTTCTATATTCTTCAAGCATCATAAAAGTCTCTTTTTCTGCTTCTTCTAAAGTTTCATATATAGAATGTCCTTCTTGCCATAAAAATTCTCTTGATCGTAAAAATGGATTAGTTTGTTTTACTTCCCATCTTACTATGTTTGCCCATTGATTTGTTCTTAATGGCAAATCTCTATAAGATCTAACCCACTTTGAAAAAGAATCACAAATAATTGTTTCACTTGTTGGTCTAATCGCAAGTCTTTCTTCGTTATCTTTTGTTTCAATCCACGCAACTTCTGGTGAAAATCCTTTTGCATGTTCTGCTTCTCGCGAAAAAAAACTTTCAGGAATAAAAAGAGGAAAATAATAATTATCTACTTTAAGATCACTTAATCTTGAATTAAAATATTCTTGAATTTTCTCCCAAATAGAATAGCCGTTTGCACGAATTATCATACACCCTTTAATTGGAGAATAGTCTGCAAGTTTTGCTTTAGTTATTACTTGAGAATACCATTCACTTGAATTTTCTTCTTTTTTTACAGTGATTCCTAAATCATTTGCTTTGTCGTCCTTTGCCATGTTAAAAGAAAACTCTTTTTGATTTATAAACTTAATTATTGATTAGGCTCTGTCAGAAAAGTCAAGCGACAAGTAAAATAGCATATAAAACTTAAAATTTTCTATTAACATTTCTTTTAATCTTCTTATTTATTTTTTCTTATTTAGTAATTCTTGCTTCAATTGCTCGTGCATATTTAGTTGTTTCGTCTTTTTTAACAATAATGCCTTCTTTTGATGCATCTATAACTTTTACATAAATATCGTATTTTACAAATTCAATTGTATTTACAGATGTAAACATGTTTTTTTGTGGGAACTCATAATATCCTACATTATATTCTCCTATACTTACATTGAATTTTTGTTTTCCAAAAGTATTATTATCCAATTTTTTATTTGCAATTAAATCATTAATATAATCAGTTTCATATCGTATGACTGTGGCAGTTACAAAATCAGTCGGATTATCATAATTGCTATCTTCGTCATAATTAAATGTAGATATGTGTCCTTCTTTAATGTAGAATCCAGTTACATCATATTTTTTTAACTCATCATTGTTAAGATATCTTGTTTGAGATTCTACTTGTTTGGCACTATATGTAAAATCATGCGAATTCAAATTAATATCAGGAAGTGATTTTATAGTAACTCTTGCAATACTTTTTATTTTTGGTTTTATTATCTGCGTAGAGTTATTTGTTTGTATTTGAATTGTTTGATTATTTTTGATTTCGGGTGTAATATCTTGTGATGAATTAGTATTTATTTTGTCAGAATTATTATAAAAAACAGTATCTTGTGTTTGTTCATTAGGTTGTACTGTTGGTATTTCTGTTCCAACAAATTGTTTTTTTTCTTTTGTTCCAGAAGTATTGCATCCTACTAAAAACATTAAAACCAATACAGCAATAATTACTATTTTTGAAACGTTCATATTAAAAAAGACAGAATAACCATATATTAATTTTTCCTTTTTGGTTTAGTAACAAATCTTGACGGAATTAAGATGATCTCATTTATTTAGTATCCAAAAAGTGTATTTTGTTTTGATTTGGAAATCACATCGTCGAAATTCATCGAATATAAGTCTAAAATACTATTTGCAATAGGTCTTAATTGTTTTTCAATGTAATGTTCATAATCAATCGCATGTTTGATTTGTAAAATTGGTTCTGGTCCATCTGTGGTCATAACATATTTTATCACATTTGTATTGACTTTTTCCATTTTCATTGCAGCTTTTACGTGAGGAGGTGTTGTTTTTGTATATTCTTCAACTCCTTTAGTTAATGTTTTTCTATAAACAAGTAAATTATCAAATTCATTATTGTTTAGTTTTATTACGTATTCTTTTATGTATTCAGTAATTTTCTTTTTAATGATTTTTTCATCTTTTTCATAAAATAATATTTCAAGCAAATGGTATTGGAATTCTTTTGCAAGTTTTGTCCAGTCGCGTCGTACATATTCAAGACCGGTTATATCTATTTTTTTATTTTTTTCATCAATTAATAGTCCTGCGTATCTTTTTTTTGCTCCTTCTTTTGAATCTCTTATACTTGGCATAAAAAATTTGCTATATGTTTTGTCAAACTGAAGTTCTATGTAAGATGAAATATCAAATTCTTCTCTTATTTTGTTTGTGAAATGTTTGTTTATGTCTTTTTCAATTTTCTTTCCTATTTTTTTTGCTTCTTCAATATCTTCACATTTAGTATTGATGAAAATAGAATCAGTATCTGAATAAATTACATTATAATCCCATTTTTCTATTATCGATATTGTTTCTTTTATTGTTGCTCTTGCAGTTTGAGTAATTGCATTTGCAATATCCATCGAAAAAAATCTGCATGTGGGATTTGCAAGTGCGCCATAAAAAGAATTCATTGTAACTTTAAATGCATATGAACCAATAGTGTCTTTTTTCTTTTTTGTTTCATCACGTTGTACCCATAATTTTCGAAGTAGTTCGGGTAAAATTCCTTCTTTTTTATTAAAATGTACTCCGTTCGCTGTAACAATGTTTGCTTTGCCAGTTTTATCAAGTGCGAATGGATCGATATTATATGTTCTCATTATTGATGGATATAGACTTTTAAAATCAAGTACAATTAAATTTTCATAAAGTCCCGGTTTTGAAGTCATAACATACGCACCAACAACTGGCTCTTCTTTATTATAAGAAAACATTGAGTAACAAACAATTCCTCTTTTGTGCGCTTCTTTTATATACATAGAATCAAGAGATTTTATGCTTTGTTTTACTTTATCTATTCTCATTCCTGTAATTTTTGAACGTGCAATTAAAAGAGACAACATATCTTTTTGTAATATATCATACACTAATTTAGCATCAACAAAATTGTATTCTGCAAGTTTGTTTTTATCATTTTTGTAAAGATTTTCAATAACATCTCGTTTGTCAATTTTATCATCATCAATTATTTCAACTTTTTGTTCGCCTAAAATGGATTTTGCGACAGTATCTAATTTATAATCATCAACATCCACAAAATTTATTCTTACAACACTTATTCCGTCAAGTACGATTCTTCCGTTAAAATTTGCACTACTGTCTTTTACAAAGTCTTCGTAAAGCATAAGTCTACAGTTTTCATCTGTTCTTCCAAGAACAAAAGGAATCTTGTAATATTTGCATCTTTCTTCTATTATATGAAGATCAAAATCGATAACATTCCATCCGGTGATTATGTCCGGGTCTGCTTCTTTTATGAGTGATATGGTTTTCAAAACAAGTTCTTTTTCGTTTGGTACGATTTCTGCACCCTTAACTTTTTCATCTGAGACGATTATTGTTTTTTTAATTTTTTCTCCATATAACGAAATACTAATAATTTCTAACTTTCTATTTGTTTCTATGTCGATTGATACTATTTCTAGCGAAATGTCAGAATTTGTTGGTGTTAATTTCGGATTATTTATTATTCCAAGAGAATCAGAAATTCCTGATATTTTTATTGTTGAATAAATATCGTTATCGTTTAAGAATTGTTCTTCGCACGAAATATCAAATTCATATAATACTATATTATTATTCTTTAGAATTGCTCCAACGTTTTTTTTGTCATCATTCGAATTAAAACTTACAGTTGATACTTTATTTCCTTCAAAATCTAAGAAATCTGTTTCTTTTATATTTAGCGTTATTACTTCTTTTGCTTTTTTTGTGTCAGAACTTTTTATAAAAAAATAAGGACTATGTTCGTTTTTTGTGTGGTATGTTTTTCCCTTTTTGGTTCTTCCAAACAAATTTACATAAGTCTTCCCTTCACTAAATGTGCTATTAGTGTATACGATATATCCTTCTTCTTCCATTTTATCCCAATTTGAAATAAATAGAATGTCTTTTTTAAATCTCTCTATTTCTATTATAAATAGTGCAATGTAGTGCCTTAATTTATTCAATTACTTCTGTAG
>JBAZVA010000027.1:0-19574 GCA_041661165.1 Candidatus Woesearchaeota archaeon
CGTTGTTGGTATAGATACCTCGCAAATTGATAAAAAAATGTTTAATGGAGAAAAAACTATTGGCTCGATACATGTACTAAATAAAAATAATGATTCACTTATTATATCAATTTCCACAAAAGGAGAAATTACGGATTTAATTAAATTTAATAAAATAAGATATTTCTTAGAAAGAGGAGGAGAAACAGATATTCTTTACACAATACAAATTCCTGAAGATACTGATGCAGGAGTATATACTGGAGAGATTTTACTTAAAGGCCAAGGATTTGAAAAGAAAGTTCCTATAGAGATAAGAGTTTCTGAAAGAAAAGAACAATTAATAGAACTTACAACACAATCAGAAAGTAGAACTATTACACCTGGGGACGATATAAAAGTAAATATTAAAATGAATAATCCTTTAGAGGGGGAAGTATTTGTAAATTTGTATATGGAACTTCTTTCTGCTCGTTCTGAAATGATAGTAAGTAATAAAAGTGAAGATGTTTTATTATCATCTTATTATGCCGGAAATGTTAAACTTAGTACAACACAAGATTTGGCACTCGGAGAATATATCATAAGAACAATTGCAACATATACATACTTGAATGTTACGTATACAGTTAGAGACTTTGATAGTGTAAATGTAGAAAAACCATTTTTTGAAAGAACTTTTTATGGAATATCTGTAATGCAGTATTTATTTGGAGTATTAATTTGTACTCTTCTTGCATTATCTACATATGCAGTAATAAGACATATACGTTCACAAAGAAAATATCAAAACGAAGTTAACTTAAAGGAACTTCCAAAACCTGGTCCAAAAAGTGCATTTGTTGGTCATATTGTTGAAACTAATATAAGAACATTTGTTGATTTAGATAAATTACAGACTCATACGATAGTTGCAGGAGCAACAGGTGGAGGAAAATCTGTAGCTGCACAAGTAATAATAGAAGAAGCACTTGACAAAGGAGTTGCTGTAATTGTATTTGATCCAACAGCACAATGGTCTGGATTTTTAAGAAAATCAAAAGAAAGAGTTATGCTTAAGAAATATCATGAATTTTCTATGAAGTATACAGATGCGCGTGCATTTAATGGAAACATTAGATCAATAACAAATGCAAATGAATATATTGAGATTAAAAAATATATTAAAGCAGGAGAGATAAATATATTTACTATTAATAAATTAAATTCTTCAGAAGCAGATATGTTTGTTGCAAACTCAATACAGCAAGTGTTTGAACAAAATCTAGAAGAATCACAACAACTTAAATTACTTTTGGTTTATGATGAAGTACATAGATTACTTCCTAAATTTGGAGCATCAGGCGCAGGATTTATTCAAATTGAAAGAGCATGTCGTGAATTTAGAAAATGGGGAGTAGGTTTAATGCTTATTTCGCAAGTACTTTCTGATTTTGTTGGAGAAATTAAGGCAAATATTAATACTGAAATTCAAATGAGAACAAGAGATGAACATGATTTAGAAAGATTAAAAATAAAATATGGGGAAAATGTTGTGCAGAATGTACTTAGGGCATCAGTTGGTGCAGGGATGCTTCAAAATGCAGAGTATAACAAAGGACATCCTTATTTTGTACAATTTAGACCATTACTTCATAGCATATCTAGATTATCTGATGTAGAACTTGAGAAATATACTAAATATAATACAATAATTGATGATTTGGAATATCAAATTGTACAATTTGAAGAAGAAAAACAAGATGTGTTTGATTTGAAACTTGAATTGAAGCTTGCGACTGATAAATTAAAACAGGGTTCATTTAATATGGTAGATATTTATCTTGAAGGACTTACGCCAAGAATTATTGCGTTATGGGCGAAGATTGGAAAACAACCAAAGAAACACGAACTAAAACTTGTTGATTATTCCTTAATATTACAAGGAATTGAAAGAGCACGAAAAGATAGGGTTGAATTTGAGAAAAAAGAAAAAGAACAACTTGAAAAATTAGAAGCAGAAAAGAAACAGGATACATTAGTTGCTTCTGTAGATGATAAAAAAGAAGAAATCATTAAGGCTGTTATGGATAATGGTGTGAAAGGAGAACCTAAAGAAGAACTGAAAAAAGAATCAAAAGAAGAGCTGAAAAAAGAATCAAAAGAAGAGCTGAAAAAAGAACCTAAGATGACTGTGGTACATAAATTAAAAACATTTTTAAAAAAAAATATTAAAAATAATATTGTTATCTCGCCATCGGATAAAAAAATCGAAGAAAATCTCGATGATAAAAAAATAAATAAAGTAGAATTAAAAACACGAAAATCTCACCATTTCATTAAAAATACAAAACAAAATGCACGGATGAATGATGAACAAAATAAGTAAATTATGACGATGAAAATATTAAATAAAGAAGATATACAAGTATAAGAATTAGTGTAATAATAAATAAAGAGGTGAACGAATGCTATTTTTCAAAAAGAAAAAGGAAGACATATCTTTAGAAGACGCAGTTGGAGAAGAAGCGAGTAGTTCTAAAAGTAAAAAAGACGATGTAACCGACGAACAATTAGAAGATACTGAAGAAAATGATGAAAGTAAAAAATCATTGAAAAAATCATCAAATGATGACAAGGGATTCAAATTCAAAGATATGTCTATACTTGTATCTAATGTAGATAAATTAAAAGCTCAAGCAGAAGCAAATTCTGATGTTCGTAAATTGTTTGATGAAAGATTAAACAGAATAAATGAGCAGATTGGCGAACTTAGAACAATGATTATGGAGCAGCAGAAACAAGTCTCGGATGTTGATGTGAAAGCTACTAAAGCAGCTGATTTAGTAGAAACAGTTCAGCCACAACAGTTGATGTCTGATCTTAGACGTGAAGATGTTAAAGTAGAATCAAACAAAGCTAAACTTGAAGCTGTTGAAATTATGCTTGACAAATTCAAAGAAGAAATGTCGAAAATTCGTGAAGAAATTCTAAAATTTAAAGGATTAAAAGAAACTCTGAAAGTAAATGATGAAATTAAAATTGAAATTTCTGACATAAAAAAAGCACTTGCAATGGCAGACAAAGATGCAAATCAAGTTGAAGATATATTTGTACAAGTACAAAAAAATTATACTGAATTTATGAAATTCAAAACAATGGTTTCTGAAACAAAAGAAGTTCTTGAAATGACTAGAAAAGAGTTTGATAATGTAAAGATAAAAAATGACGAATATTTACTGAAAAAAGATTTCGAGACTGTTATGAAAGATATGAATAAAGTATCTGATTTTGTCATGACTAAGAAAAAAGATATTGAACAAATTGAAATGAAGTTAAAAGATATTGTAAAATTATCAAAAGTGGTTGATGTAGATAAAAATCAAATATTATCTAATGAGAAATCACGGCAAGCAATATCTGACCTTGATAAAAAAGTGGAAATGTTAAATGTAAGATTAGAACATATGAATAAATCAGACATGGCTAATCAAGTTAAAAAAATAGAAGAACTTGGAACTAAAATGCTTGAAGTTAACAAATTACTTGTTGCAAAGATGAGAAATCACATATAAATTTTATGAAATTCTCTTAAACTATATTAAATTTTTTTTGGTTCTACGCCTTTTGCTAGGAATGTATATTTGTATTCTTGGTATGCAAATAATGATTCATAATTTTTTATTAAGTCTGGGAAACGTAAAGTTAATTCATCAATAAGTTTATGAAAATCATTTTGATGTTCTGTAATTGCATAAACCAGCAAATTCCAGTTTCCGAATGTTTTAGTTGCCCAAAGTATATTATCATGCTCTTTTAAAAACATAAATAACTGTTTTTCATCTTCTTTTCTTATGCTTTTTGTTCTTATTAGTAATGCTTGAATTGATAATTTTAGTGCAGAATAATTAATAATTGGTCTGAATTCTATAATGTAGTTATTGTAAATTAATTTTTTAAGTCTGTATGTTATCGTGTCAGGGGATAGTTTTGTTTTTTTTGCAATTTCTGTTATTTTTGTTTCTGCATCGTCACTTATTAATTTTAATATTATCATATCTTTCTCATCTAATTTGTAGTTATCTTCTTTCTTTTTTGAAAAATCTTTGAAAAATGAAAAATCATTTCTTTTTACGGTTATGTTTTCTGTATTCTCTAAATATTTTTTTTGAAGAACAATACTTTTTATTGTATTTAGTAATAGTAAAATGTGATAATCTTGGATGTTTATTCCTTCGCTTATTTCATAGAAAATATCATAAAATGATTCTGGAGAATCTGTCATTATTGAAACTTCGAAATCCCATTTTCCACTATATTTTATTACTACGTTTACGTTTGGGTGTTCTTTTAATCTAGTAAGAAATTTTTCTTCTTCTTTAGGGTTATGAAGTGATATGAATACATGAAAGGAATAGTTGTTTAATTTTCTTATATTAATTAATGTTCTTGAGCCTGTAATTATTTGTGCTTCTTTGAATCTTTTTATTCTGTATTCTATACTTTCTCTTGACAAACCAACTGAGTCTCCTATTTTTGTTAATGGCAGTCTTGCGTTTTTGCAAAGTAGGGCAAGTATCTGTTTATCCTTCTTGTCAAGCTTTAATATTTGATTTTGTTCATTTGATGCTAAAACTCTCATATTACAAATAAACCTTATTATATTTATATATTTTACGGATTTTCACTAATTTTAATGGTTTTTATTTTATATAATCCGAAAGACATAGTATAATGTAACCTAAATGGTCAAGAATTTTGGCTAAATGGTTAGAAGGAGGAGAGATTATGAAACTTGAATTTTGGGGAACTAGAGGATCCATTCCAACACCATCAGGAAAAACACCTTATCAAAAGGAAATAGTAACAAACAAATATGGTGGAAACACAACTTGCATGAGAATAATTGGTGATGATAATTCAGAACACATTATTGATGCAGGAACAGGTATTCGTGAACTTGGTGCGCATTTAGGATTGCGTGATGGAAAAGAAGGTTCAAAAACAAATTTGTATTTTACTCATACGCATTGGGATCATATACAAGGATTACCTTTCTTTGGACCTGCATATAATCCAAATTCCGATATAAAAATATTTGCGGAAGCAAAAGTAAAATATGATTTAGGAAATACTATTTTAGGACATTCAGAATATAATACAAATGGTGAACCTGTCGAAAGAAAAGTAATGATGATTGAAGGACCAGGAATAAAAAATGTATTGATGAATCAACAAACACAAAGAAATTTTCCCGTACCATTAGAAGTTTTGAAAGGAATAAAAAGTTATTATGATTTTGTTCCTGGAACAACGCTTGGAACAAATGGCGTAAATATAGAAACATTTCCATTGAATCATCCTGGTGGATGTGTAGGGTATAAAATAAAAAATGAAAAAGGAATAATTGTAATTACAACAGATTTTGAACAAGGAGATGAAGAAAAAGACAATTTGTTAAAGAAAATGGTTGAAAATGCAGATGTATGGGTTTGTGATGGACAATATGAAAATGGTTCACAGAAAAATCCATTCATAAAAGGTTGGGGACATTCAGATCCATTTTATAATTTGAATGTTGCACTTGATACGGGAGTTAAAAAAATGATTGTTACTCATCATGAACCAAAGATGAATGACGATTATCATACGGATTTAGAAGAAAGAGTAAGGCAATATACACACGAAAGATTAAATGCAAGAAATTTAAAAGATGATGGATTAAAAGTGTATCTTGCGAAAGAAGGAGATGTGTATAATTTGTAATTGAGTTTTTTTGTTTTATTTTTTATGATTTATTAAAATTATATTTTTTCTGTTTTTTACCAGCACGCAGAACAGTGTGTAGTATTTGTGTCCCATTTGTCTTGCCATAAAGCAGACACGTTTGCAATTATTATTACTCATGCTATAAAACAATTATAATAATAAAAATATTTGCAATACAATCAAGTATGGCAGAGACTTTTGGGACACATTTTGCGTGGTTCCAATCGGTGCTTTTAATTAATACAATTATTCACATTATATATTAAGGCTGGTAAAAAATTCCGATACGACTTTTAAAGAAGTTATATGAAGAAAAAAGCAATTGCAATTATCAAATATACTGATAAGAGCTGAACTCCTTCTAGCCAGTTGCATTTTCCATCTGCTGAAAGATAATTAACTATCATTACTGCAAAAAGCATAGAAATTATTTGGAATAATGACATTACAAGTGAAAAATTATAGTTCATAATATCGCTTACGACAACTAAAATTGGAACTACGAATAATGCAATTTGAATTGCACTTGAAAGCCCTATTTCTAAAGCAATATCTAATTTATTTTCTAATGCGAAATGTATTGCCGTAGTTTTTTCTGCAATGTTAGTTACTATCGCAATAATTACTGCACCAATAAACATTTGTGTAATTCCAAGTGAAATTGCAACGTGTTCTATTTGTCCGACAAGAAGTTCTGACTCAATTGCTACAGCAATTGTTGTTAGACACAAGTATAATATCGCTGTTTTTTTAGTTATTGTTGGTTTTTCTTTTGTTGCTTTTATTTCATCACTTGCGTCAAACAAATGTTTGTGTGTGATTAATGAAAAAACTAATCCTGCGATATATGTAATTGCAAGAACAATTGCTACCGCATCACTTACTAATTGGATTTCTCTTGGTGTCGTATCTACTGTAAGTGCATAAACCGTTGGAATTGCAAGTCCTGCAATTGCGATAATTAACATAGTTGCAGAAATTCCTATAGAATCTTTATTGAATTTTTGTTCTTTATATTTTAGTCCGCCAAAAAATACGCTAAGTCCAATTAAAAGAAGAATGTTTCCTATGATACTACCAACAATTGATGCTTGAACAACATGGTAAAGTCCTCTTGAAAGTGCAAGTATAGCGATAAACAATTCTATCATGTTTCCAAAAGTCGCATTTATTAATCCACCCCATGCAGGGTTTGTTTGAAGTGAAAATTCTTTTGTTGAATAACCTATAATTCTTGCAAGTGGGATAAGTGCAATTATTGCGAAGATAAAAGTAAGTGTTTGATCATGTATAATGTATGCAGAAAGCCAACTTATTGGTACGAATATTAGAAGCCATAGAAAAATTTTTCCAATTCTGTGTGTTTCGTGTGTTGGTTCTATTAATTTTTTTTGTATTGTCTTTTGTACTGTTTTTTGCACAATCATACTATTTTTTGTATTTTTTGAATTTAAAAATGTATTGAAGGGAATTCTTTAAGATGAGTTGTTATTATAGTGAATTTAGAATAGGGTAGTTTTATATATTTACGTATACTATGCTTGTTATGATAAATTTATTATTTGAAATTCTGATATTTGCATACGCTTGTGTCGGTATAGTTACGTCTATTGGGTACATTCCTACTATAAAAGATTTGTGGGTTAATAAAAAGAAAAGTGCTAATATAAGTTCATATATTATATGGATAATTACTACAGGAATAACTTTTTTATATAGTTTATTTGTTTTACCTGATATGTTATTTAGAATTGCTTCAGGTCTAAATTTTATATCTTGTATTGTGGTTTTGTTTTTTATTATTTTACTTGGTCATCGTAAATAAATTGCATAATTTTTAGTCCTATAGTATGATGTCCTATATTTTTGTTATTCTATATTTTTAGTTTTCTTTAATTATGGACGATTTATGACGGAATTTGTGATATTCTTTGAAAAAAGTATTTAAAGGGATAAGATGCATACTATAATAGATGGTAGTATATTATATAGATAGTCGCACATTAGAATAATATATCGAAAATATATTATAAAACGCAAAAATTGGTAATTAAGAGGTATAGAAATGGAAAAACACTTTAAAGATAGAAAAACAAAAATAGTTTGTACGATAGGTCCTTCTTCTAACACACCTGAGATGCTTGAGAAAATGGCAGAGCAGGGAATGGATATTGCAAGATTAAATTTCTCACACGGGGCTCATGAAGATCATTTAAAAATAATTGAAGCAATTAAAAAAATAAATGAAACAAGAGAAATTCCTATAGGAATTATACTTGATACAAAAGGTCCAGAAATTCGAACTGGGAAATTTAAAGAACCCGTAATTCTTGAAGCAGGAAATACTGTAATACTTACAACAGAAGAATTAGAATGGTGTACTAAAGAAAAAATTTATGTTAATTATAAAAATTTACAAAATATTGTAAAAAAAGGTTCACTTGTCTTTATTGCTGATGGTTCTGTTGAACTAAAAGTTGAAGAAGTTAAAGGAAATGAAGTTGTTTGTAAAGTCGTTGTTTCGTCTGAAGTAAATACTAAAAAAAATGTTAATGTGCCAAATGTTTTTGTTGATTTACCTGCAATTTCTGAACAGGATATTTCTGATATTGAATTTGGAATAAAAAACGGAATAGATTTTATTGCACAATCTTTTGTAAAAAAGGCAGAAGATGTTTTAGCTGTTAAAGAAATTTTATTAAGAAACAATGCAAAACACGTTCATATAATTGCAAAAATAGAATCTTTTGAAGGGTTACAAAATCTTGATGAAATTATTGAAGTTTCCGATGGAATAATGGTTGCAAGAGGAGATTTAGGAGTACAAATTCCAATTGAAAGTATTCCTACTGTTCAAAAAAGAATAATAAAAAAATGTAATGTTCGTGGAAAACCTGTGATTACTGCAACACAGATGCTTGAATCAATGATAAAAAATCCACGGCCAACAAGAGCGGAAGCAACTGATATTGCAAATGCTATTTTTGATGGAACAGATGCAATTATGTTATCAGGAGAAACTGCATCAGGGAAACATCCTTTGCGTGTTATAGAATTTATGGATAAAATTGCAAGGCATGCAGAGAAAAGTATGATTATGTCAAAACATATTTGGATTGAAGATTTTAGAAAAGATGAAAAAGGAGATATTGCTGAAGCAATAAGTAGTTCTGTTTGTCAAACTGCTTGTGATTTAGAAGCGGGTGCAATTATTTCATGTACTTTTTCAGGACATACAGCAAGACAAATTTCAAAACATAGACCTCTTGTTCCAATTATTGCGGTTACACCAAATGAAGATGAATTTAAAAAATTGCTTTTAGTTTGGGGAGTAAAACCTATTTTGATTAGAAATCCGAAAAATACTGATGATTTAGTTGAACTTGCATTATCTATTGCAAAAAGTAAAAAATTAGTAGAAGTGGGAGAAAAGGTTGTAATTACGGCAGGAATCCCATTTAATGTACCTGGAAATATCAATCTTATGAAGGTTAAAGTTATTGAATAGAGGAAATACTATTATTTTTTATTTTTTCTTTATATTTTTATAAGGAAAGGTTTAAAAAGGGGCATTTTCTACTTTTAATTAAGAGAAAGTGTTAAAAGTATTATAATGACATGTTTTTGTAAAAAAGGTGAAAACTTGGCAAGAGAAAAAGCAAAAAAAATAAGTGCAAAGAAAGAAAAATATTCGAAGTTTAAAAAAGCTAAAGAAGTAGCTATGAACTTTACGCCTTACAATTTTTCAGACGATGAATTGAAGGAAGTTCGTGTAGAAGAAACTAGAGTTGAAAAGTTTTTCAAATTTGCTAGAAAGAAAGAACCTCATGAAATAGTTATGAGACGAGAGTTTGATAAGAGATAATTTTTTTATGTTTTCATTTTGATGAAAATATTAGAACGAAAGTTCTTTATTTTTTCATTCTTTTGAATGGAAATATTTATAAATGCTTTACGAGTTGAAATAAAATATGGGACGAATAAAAACAACACCTATTAAGCGAAAAACTAAAGAAATCTTTGCTAAGAACAAAGATAGATGCACTAATGATTTTGTTCAGAATAAGAAGATAGTAGAAGAAGCTGCAACTTTTCATTCTAAAAAATTAAGAAATGTAGTTGCTGGATACGTTACTAGACTTAATAGAAATAAGGATAATTTCTAATTTTTTTGTTTAAAGTTATTTTGGCTTTATTTGTACTGATTTATGTGTTATATTAATAGTATAAGCTTTATAAATAGATGTTGATTTTTCTAGATTTGTTATGGGCTTATAGCATAACTTGGATTAGTGTCTTCGGTTTCGGCCCGGATTGTCAGGGTTCAAATCCCTGTAAGCCCGTTTTTCTTATTTCAATATCATTTATTATCGAACGTAGAGAAATAATACTTCTAGGGTTGATAACGGGATGAAATGCCCTTATATCTTAGTAAGTCCGTTTTTTCTTACTTGGTATGACTTATTGAATTGTAGTGTAATTTTTGAAAGAAAAACAAAATTGTTTATGTTTATTTATCATATGATAAAAATACATTATGAAGATTTTTATAATAACTATATTCAAGTGGATATAATTTTTTGAATTCTGCCATTTTGTATGGAACATATTTTCCTTCACTTAAATAAGTAGGAATTATTCCTTTTTCTGCACCCATAATTGTACCTTGTGAAGAAAATCGAAAGTCTTCTGTTACTTTTTTTAATATTGTTTTATGGATTGTCCAAGAATTTATACCAAATAATATGTCTAGAAATGATCTTGGTTTTTTATTTTTGCATTTACTTTTTTGATAAAGTCCAAAACCAGGAAAAACATATCCATCTTGTTTGGCAACTCTCATTAATTCGTTTTTAAATTTAAAGAAAGGTATTTCATTTAAAGAATTAGGAATGAATACTTTTTTATCATTTTTTTCAAATACCTTACCATCAAAATCATAACCACAACTTGCATCTGTTAAAAAATTAGTACCTGTGTATACGAAACCTTCTTTTTCAATAAGTTCAGTTTGTTTTCTAACAATTTCATCATATTCATTTTTTATATGGTGGAATATATTTAGGGCAATAACCACATCAAAACTATTATCTTCAAAAGGGAGATAAAAAATATTCCCTTTACTTACTTTAAGTTTTTTTGCATATTCTTCTTTCATTTTATATAAATCACGTGTTTCTTCTTTTGTATCTAGTGTATATGTTGGTTTAATAGGATTAGAATTATCATCTTTTACAAGAGTTGTTTCTGTTTGAATGGATTTTCCAATTAAATCAAAATGTGTGTCTATGTAATTATTTAAAATTAATTCTACTTCTTTAGATGATATTTCTAATTTATTTCCCACATTTCTTCTTACTTTAAAATATGGATGAGTATTATTTTTTAAAGAATTAACAACAATATCAGAATTATCTACATTCAAAATATCTATTTTTGGATTTGATATTCCATATTTTTTAAAAGATGATAAAATAAGTTCTTCTAGTAAAGGAATATCAGAACACCCACCACAAGCAGCATTAAGAATTCTAAGACTACCTTGACGTTTATACATTTGAACTAAAAGTGGTTCTTTTAGTTTACCTGTAAAAATGTTATGCATTGGATTTGTAAAAACTAAAAAAGATTCATCTCCATTAATTAGAGATCTTCCAATTTCTCCTGTAGAAGGTATTGAAAATTCTACGTCTCCGTAAGTGTATTTATTTTCTGTTTCTAATCCAGAAAATTGTTTTTGTATCATGTAATGTGATATTCTTTATTTCTATTTATAAGTCTTTTTAATTTTAACTACTTTTTAGTAGTTTCTAAATGAGTTTTCTTGGTTTTTATGATTATTTTATCGATTTTATTGTTTTTAATCTGTTATCAATAATGTGAAAACTCCTTGTTATTCTAAAGAATAGTAATATTTTTAAGTCCTCAAAAACAAAGTAGGATTAGGTCTATTTTAGGATATTTTGGGATTATGGATTGATGGAAGGCTTTTCGAGGATTTAAAATGATAAAAAGATGCCCTTTTTGTGATTCGAAAGATATAGAAGATTGTAGTGATGTGGGTAAAGGTACTTATCAGTGTCAGTCTTGTGGGAATGTGATAAATACTCAAGACGATGAGACTGATGATGAAGAGCTGTATGATTAGTTCTTGTTTATTCTTAGTGTGTTCTAAGTCGACATTACCGACAAGCAAAACAGTATTCAGCAGATAGTTTAGTTCTTTAGAATAAATAATCATATTGGTACAATTATTAGTAATACGAGCAAGGTCGGTAATGAACCATTAGGACACACTCAACATTACGACTCTGTCCAAAAAGTCTGGCGGTAAGCAAAACAGTATTTAGCAATTGAATCACTTCTTTAGAATAAGTAAGATATCAATACCATTATTTACTCAATACAAGCAAGGCCGCCAAAGACTTCGGACAGAGCCAATTATTACATAAATTTTATAAATCTGATTTAGAATAGGATATTTGTTGACAATATTACAAAGAGGTATTTGATGTTAGTTGATTGGACAGAAAAGTATGTGCAAAGTAGAGATGCTGCATATAAGAATATTGAAAAAATTGAGAAGAAAGGAAATTCTTTTGTTGTTACAAATATTTCTACGTCAATAGGTTCTGGTTTTAAAAAACAAGTTGTTGCGAAAATTATTACTTATTTTCCAATTGGAGAATTGGTTTTGGAAATTTTAAAAGAAGTTCCGTCAGATTCTGTATTGGTCGTGTTTAATACACAGAAAAATTTATCTATTCTTTCAAAGAATTTTGATGAGTTTGCAAAAAATCAAACCCTAAAAATAATATTTGTGAATTTAACTACGAATGATAGTTGGCAAATTGTTCCTTATAGACATCTTTCTTTATCAAAAATGGTTGGTGGGGATATTAAGACTGGGTTGTTATCTTTGTTTGAAACTGTTCCTGAATATTTGGGCTAATTATAGTTTAATTATATTTTATGTGATTATTTTTTCTTATTTTGATTAAAACATTTAAGAATTCTTATAAAATTTTAGAAAGCAATATTAAAAAAAAATAAAAAGAAAATAAAAATTAAAAAGAATATTTATTTCTTTTTCTTCTTTCCGCCACGAGCCATTTTGGTTCTAGCGACATTTCCTGCTTTATCTAGGAAATAAAGATATCCTTCTGCTCTTTTAACTCCTGTTTTTGCAAGAACTTCTTGTTTCTTATTAGTCTTGACTCCTTTTCTTGCCATTTTACATCGTGCTACATTTCCTGCTTTGTCGATGAAATACAGATATCCTGATTCTCTTTTAACTCCTGCTTTTGCTACAATTTCTGCCATTTTATACACACCTCATTTGCGATTTCTTTTTACCATTGCTGGTTTAATTTGACTATGATGTTTCTTATTTATAAATTATTCTATTTTCGAGTGTTTTTTCCCTCTAAAAAGGCCATTTTTCCCTCGTAATTTTAGGTCTTTTGAGTTTTCAAAGAAAAAATTATTCATTTTTATACAATTTTTCCTCTAAAATATAAATATGTGCCAATTGTTATTGCAAGAAAAATGACATTTATTATAATGCCTTTTATGAGTTTTTTTCTTTTCTGGAATTGTGATACGAATATGAATAGCATAACTGCAATGTACCCTCCAAGATGTGCAAAGTGACCTATATTGTCGACGGTGTTTGATAGAATACCAGTAATGTCTGACCAGATGCTTATCCAACCAAATATTATGACAGGTAATGGGATTATTACGATATACGTTAAATAGAATGGTTCAAGAAGTAAGGCTGTTGAGATTAGACCTGCAATGCAGCCAGATGCTCCTATACCTGGTTCGTTCATTATTAATACAAGTATCGCGGACACTATTCCGCTTCCAAAGTATATTAATAGTGTTTTTTTTTGGTATTCTCTTTCAATAATCCTTCCGAATATGAACAATACTAACATGTTTCCAAGAAGGTGTGCCGGATTTGCGTGTAAGAACCATGCGGCAATTGATGCGAAGATCGTGTTTGGAAATACGAGTGTTTCTTGATATTTTGTTACATAGTTTTCTATTATTCCTGAATGGTTTAAGTAGAAAATCTGAACTATAAATATTATTACATTTGCAACTATAAGAAAATTAGTGCATGGAGTTTCAAAAAAGAAATTTTTTAATTGTGTTAATTCTTTTTTCATAAATTCTCTTATTTTTTTACTGAATAAAAATAATAATATGAAAAAAGGAAAGATTAGTATTAGTCTTAGAAGATTTAATATGAAATAGGTTTCAGAATGAATTTTTTTATCCATGATTCAATTGTACTGACTAGAATATTTAAGCTTTGTTATGTTACTTGTACATAAGAATTAAGGCTGGTAACATTTACTTTTGACGCATCTTAAAAATAAAATAAAAAAATAATAAAAAATTTATCTCTTTTTCTTAGAAACTACTTTTTTTCTAGCTTTAGTTCTTTTTGGTGATTTTTTCTTTGAACCGATAGAATCTATTTTTGCTTCTAATTTGTTTCTTGCTCCACCAACGACTCTTTTGATTGCTCTTTTAACAGCAGGTTTTACTTTACTTAATTCTTTTTTAACAACAGGTCTTGCTGAATTTAGTACTGATTTTGCTTCAGAAATAGTTTTTTTAACTAGTTTGTGGTTTAATGCAGTTTCAAAATGATTTTTTAATTCTTGAAATTTTTTGTGTTTATTTGCTTTTGCACTAAGTTTATTTGTTTCTTTTTTGATATTGTTAAATATTGCAATTAATTCAGAATAAACATATTTTTCTATTGCTGGTTCTACTCTTTTTAATGCTTTTTTTGCAGCAGGTTTTACTCTTTTTGAAATTTTTCCTGCTATTTTCTTTGCAATTGGACTTGCTTTTGCTAGAATTTTCTTAGAACCTGCTTTGATTCCTCTTTTAGCAGCATTAACTATTTTTTTTGCGGATTTTCTAACTTTTTGTTTTTTCATTATTTGTTCCCCTCTTTTCCCTTTCTACGTTTTTAGAATTGGATATTGTGCTTTCCTATCGATAGAAAGTGTGTTTATTTATTTAAATGTTGGTTATCACTGGACGATAGATGCTAGTCGTGTAGAGTATATTTGGTTTATTCATTTAATTTTGTATTTAGAACGACATTTTATCTAAAAGTGCATGAATGTCCTGTTGTTTTAGATTAGTTTTTATCTCGAAAATTGTTCTTAGGTAGTTTGCTTCTTCGTTTGATAGTCTTGCAAACTTGTCTGCATCAATTAAACCATATGGATAACCTAGAAGTGTCGGGTCTTTTGCAAAGAATGCAACTTGCGAGAAATATTTTGTTATGTCTATTTTGTTTGCTTGGCTTTTGAAAAGTTCAATTCTTAATACGATGTCTGATTTTTCATGTAATTTTGCAAAATATATTTTTGCAGGGTGTTTTGTGTTTTTTATTTCGATGCTTGGAAAATAAACGAATCTTTTTTTGTCTGTTAATGATATTAAAAGTTTATCATACGATGAATCTGTGTTTGTATATACATTTGTAGATTTTGCGATTGCGCATACTAAAATGTTGTGTTTTATTGAGATATCTTCTAATTTTTGCATTAGTATTTCTTCTTTTGGAATTGTGCATTGTAATGTACCATCAAGAATTATTGTATCGTATTCTTTTAATTCTTGTTCTGCAATTTGTTTTGCAACAATGATTTCTAAATATCTTCTTACTTTGGACGCTATTGAATCAACTTTCGCATCGAATGCTCCGTTTTTTAGCAAATCTTCTTTTGGATTGAATGTGAGGAATTCTTCATTTAATTCTATATTGTTTTCTTTTATTAATTCTGTTTTGTATACTATTTTTTGATTATGTCTATTTTCTTTATTTTCACTTTCGCTTGTTGTTCTTGTTATCGTAGTGAAATCAAATGTTTTATTTTTAATTTTCTTTTCTTCGCAGAATATACAGTAATAAATTCTTATAATATCAATTGACATATTTTGGTCTTTGTATATGTTATTATTTCCACCGTCTAAGAATGCGTATTTTTTCGTAGATGATTTTCTTTCGATTGAGTAGAAATTTTCTTCTTTTAGTGGGATAGAAATATAATCTTGGTTATTAATTATTAATTTTTTCTCTTCTGAGTTTGTGTTATCTTTTGATTGGCTTTTTTGTATTTTTTCAATAGTTTTTTTAAGAAGTGTGTCCATTGTGTAGCTCTTTTTTGCGTTGGTTATTTTTTAATGTGTTTTACGTATTTTTACCAGCTTTGTTTGTATTGCTAATAATTGTGCTAATTTGATTGCTTATTCTAAAGAACCAAAAAATTTGCTGCATACTGTTTTGCGTGCTGGTAAAAATTGTTGTAATTTGTTTTTGTATTTAAAACTAATATATTAAAATTTTCTCATGGAACCTGCCATTTGTTTCATCATGCCTTGCATTCCGCCGGATTTTTTCATCATGTTTTCCATTTTCTTTTCACTAAAATCTCCGCCACCTAATTGTCCTTTAACAGATTTCATCATCTTCTTTGACTTTTTATGCATTGCAAGCATTTCTCTGATTTGTGTTCCGCTTATTCCTGAACCTTTTGAGATTCTTTCAATTTTTTTCTGATGAATTATTTCTGGATTTTCAAGTTCTGCTTTTGTACAAGAATCCATTATTACCTTCCAAGTCGTTAGTTTTTCTTGTTGAGTTTCAAGTGCTTCTTTTGGAATATTAAGTCCACCCATTCCAGGAATCATCCCCATAACTTTTGTTAATGGTCCCATTTTTGACATGGCATTCATTTGTTCGTATAAGTCAAGAAGACTAAACTCTCCTTTTAGTAATCGTTTACCTAAATCTTGTGCATCATCAATATTAATTGCTTCTTTTGCTTTTTCTAATAAACCTTCTAAATCTCCCATACCAAGTAAAATTCCAACAAATCTCTTAGGATCGAATTCTTCTAAATCATCAATTTTTTCTCCAACACCAATAAATTTTACAGGTGCGCCAGTAATTGCGCAAGCAGTTAATGCTCCACCACCTTTTGCAGTACCATCCATTTTTGTTATGATGACTCCAGTCACATTACAATTTTCTTTGAAAACTTTTGCTTGCTTTTCTGCGGATTGTCCTACATCTGCTGCGATAGTTAGAAGTGTTTCATTTGTATCTGCGACTTTTTGGATTTCTTTTAACTCGTCAATTAATTCATCATTTAATGAATCTCTACCGGCTGTGTCAATAATTACTAAATCGTATTTATTAAAATCTTTCTTGTGAGCGTTAATTATATCTTGTGGATTTTTTGCTTTTACATTTCCTACAAAATCGGCACCTCCTTGTTTTGCAAGTGTTTCAAGTTGCTTGTATGCCGCAGGTCTCCATGTATCTGTTTGAACACAAAGAACTTTTTTCCCACGTTTTGAGAAGAATTTTGCAATTTTTCCCGCGTGTGTTGTTTTTCCGTTACCGAAAAGTCCGACAAGCATTAGTATGAATGGTTTTTTGTTTAGATTGATTTTAAATCCTTCACCGCCAAGAAAATTAGTTAGTTCTTCGTAAAGTACGTTTACAAGAAATTCTTTTTTAGTAAGGCCTTTTGGTGTGTCTTCTGTCATTATTCTCGATTTAATTTTTTTTGTTAATTCGAAAACAAGTTTTACAGAAACGTCTGACGAAATAAGTGTTCTTTGAAGATCTTTTATGAGTTCGTTTATGAGTTTTTCATCTACAAAAAGAGCATTTGATATTTTTTTTAGGGTTCCCCTTAGTCCGTCTTGTAGTTTTTCTAGCAATTTATCCCCTTTACTATTAGAAATTGGTCTTTTTATTTATAAATGCTTTGGGTGTCTTTTATTTGTTGATATAGTTACCGGCGAGCAGAACAGTATGCAGTAATTATGTTAGCTCTTTAGAAATAAGTAAATAATCTTGGTACTGTTATTAGTGATGCAAGTAAGGCCGGTAACTATCGTTTTAGCACTTTTTAGGGGCGTTAGAAAGGTTTTTAAATTCTTCTCCTAATATATACTATATTATACTATATACATATACGTATAAAATGAAGGTGAACGCACATGCCAGGATTCGATAAAAATTTGGATAAGGAAATATTTAGTGATGTTAAAGAGTTTGATAGAACTAGAATAAAAGTGAGTGTATTCTCATACAACGGTGGTCAAAAGAAATTACAGATCACACGAGAAAATAAGAATGCTTCAGGAGAATTTAGTTTTACAAAGCTTGGTAGAATGTCAAAAGACGAAGTAATAGCAATTTTACCTCTTATCAAGAAATCAACAGAAGAAATGGGTTAAGTTTTTTTATTTTTTATAATTTCTTTTTGTAATTGTTTGTTTATATTTCTTATATTTTTGTTTGGTTACTTTTTTGAAAAATGTTCCCAGCTATCATAAGCTAATGCAATAAACCATAAAGTTAATGTGATGACAAACCAAAGCCATGATGGAAAAAGAAACATTAAAATTATAGAAGGTAACATAAGAAAAAAAGTTATATGGTCTAATTTCATCAAATGTTTTAGTGTGGACATGATGTTTCCTTTTTATTTACGCTTTATGTATTTCGTCAACGTGTTTTCTTAGAAGTTCTGATAATGTTTTTTTCGTGTATATTGCAGCAAATATTGCAATGAATATGTTTATGACTTCTGACAAAAGACAATATGGGCAAACTGCTCCTATTTGAAATTTCATGACGTAGAACAAAATAATGGATGCTATAAATCCTAAACCTGCAAGTGTTAATAATATGTAATGAAAGTATCTTTTGTAAAATAGGTTAAAAAAACATACTGTGATTATTAGTAAATAAAATATGATTCCAAATACGCTTATTGGAATTCCGTATATTTCTGAGAAATTTGATTTGTCTACTATGTCACATGGACTACTTACTTTACAGTATTGGCTTTCTTTTCCTACGTTGTTGTTATTATGAATATCTAACAAAATAGTTGAATCCACCACGCCTAAGAATCCAAATGTGATTATTATAATTAGTATGAAATTTACGTGTTTCATAGTTGAATGTGTGGGTGAAATCTTTATAAAGTTACCTTTTCATTCTTAAATATTATATGAAAATAACGATACTTTGCGTTGGAAAAATTAAAGAAAAATATTTAGATGATGGTGTGAAAGAGTTTCTAAAACGATTATCTGCATTTTGTGATGTTTCTATAATTGAATTAAAGGACGAAGGTTTGAAGAAAGAGTCTTTGAAGATTTCTGAATATTTGTCCAGCACTACTTTTCTTTTAGATGAACTTGGAAAAGAATATAGTTCAAAAGATTTCTCTAAGTTGTTTAATTCGCTTGAAGGCGAGATTACTTTTGTAATTGGCGGGCATGACGGAATTAGTGAAGACTTGAAAAAAGAGAAAAAAATAAAATTGCTTTCGCTTTCTAAAATGACCTTGACTCACGAAATGGCAAGATTATTTTTAATTGAGCAGATTTATCGCGGATTTATGATTTTGAATAATAGAAAGTATCATCGATAGTACAAAGTGTGTCCAAAGTGTTTCTACCGGCCTTTACATGTGGTGCTAATAATTGTATAAATTAGAAGTTACTATTGGAACTACATTAAAAATAATGAATACGAGTCTGCTTGCTGGTAGAAACTTTGAATATGTATAAATCATAGGAATGTTTATAAATATCGTGCGATATATCAAGAATATTAAAAGAGAGGTGGGGAATGTCAAAGAAGCGTTCTAAGTTAAACAAGAAAGTTGTAAAAAAAATTGTTAGTGTACCAAAGAAAATTGTAAAGGTATCTAAAAAACTAAAAGTAAAGGCGCATACAAAGGTCGCTTCTAAGAAAAGTCATCTTATTTCTTCTTCAA
>JBAZVA010000028.1:0-19388 GCA_041661165.1 Candidatus Woesearchaeota archaeon
CGAAATTTCAAGGAGGTGAAATATTGATAGGAAAACCAGAATGGTTCACATATAGAAAATTTGGCTGGGGAATTGCCCCCAAAACCTGGCAAGGCTGGGTATATGTAGCAATAGTTGCGCTTGTTGCCGGATTTTTAGTTTCAATAACAATAACTAGCGCATTGAAGGTTTGGATATTCGGAATTTTGTTTGGCGTAATTATGATTGACATAATTCACATCATGACAAAATTAGCAAAAGTGCATGACGAAAGAGAAAATCATCATCAGTTAATAATTGAGAGAAATTGTTCGTTTGCAGCAATCGCGGCACTATTTGGAGTAGCATTATATCAAACATATCAGAACAAAGCACTTTTAGTTAGCGGACAAACAGTATTTCCGTTTGACGTCTCACTGCTTATCGTTTTAGGTACAATGTTTGTGGTAAAAGTTGCATCATGGATTTATGTTAGTAAAAAGATGTAGAAAAAATATAAATTTTAAATATTTTTTATTTTTCTTTTCTAAATAAGACACAACACATATAAAGAAATAAATGTAAATAAAATAAATGAGTAAAAAAATCAATAAAGGGTTAGCTTTAGATATTGACGAAACACTTTCTTTTACAGTAGGACATTTAGTAAAAGAATTACAAGAAAAATTTGGAAATCCTGAAAAATTATCTGCAGAAAAAATTACTAGTAAATATCGTTATACTTATAATGTGCCCTATTGGAAGAATAAAAAAGTGGAAGATTTTGTTAAAAAAAGAATACATTCTAATTCACTTCAAAAAAAATTACCAATAATAAAAGAATCAGACAAATACGTTAAAAAGATAAACAGAATTATTCCAATTACCGCATATATAACAGTAAGACCAAAATCTGTTATAAAAGGAACTAAATATTGGTTAGATAAATGCGGTTTTCCTAAAGCAAAAATAATTTGTAGACCAAAAAAAGTTTCGCAAAAAGATGGAAATAAATGGAAAGCAAAAACACTTGAAAAATCACATCCTAATATTATTGGAATAATTGATGATAATGCAGGTCTTTTAAATTATTTGTCAAAAGACTATAAAGGAACTATTTTTCTATATGGCCATAAGAAAATCAAAGAAAACAAGAATAACATATCAGTTATCCCATGCAAAGATTGGAAAACAGTTTACAAAGAAATTAAAAAAGCATATGCAAAATAAGAAACATCAAATTCCTAAATCTTCTCTCTTCTTATCATAATATTTATGAGCTCCTAAAAATAACCATATATAATAAGAATTTTTTTTCTTAGTCAATATTGCTCTAAAATTTGTTTGATTTGACTTAAATATAAACGCAATAATTTCATTTTGTTTTGTAGTTATTGCAGGTTCATTGCCAAGTTTACAATCTTTTATCCAATTAAGCAAAGTTTCCCTCTATTCTCATCAAGTCCAAGAAAACAAGAATCAAAATGTTTTTCATAAGAAATTTCGTTTCCCAGTAACTCATTGATTTTCTTTTTTACAAAATCACATTCCGACATCAATAACACCTCTTAAAGTCTCAAGTAACAAATCATAATATTTTCTTTGATTAGAGAATTCTTTTTTTAAATCTTCAAACTGAATAATTTTCTTTTTAATAATTTCTTTTAAAGAACCATCCATACTTCGTAATATTACAGACATAAACTCATAATTTATAATTTTAAGAATATTTTCTTTACCAAACTTCTGATATTCAAAATAAATTTCTTTCGAAGAAGGAATCACGTTAGTTTTCATATAATAAGAACTTAATAAAAAATTTCTAAGGGTATCTTTATAATCATTTTTTTTAAAAACATCAAAGAAAACCTGCTCATATGTTCTGATATAATCAGAAAGAGTAATATCTTCTTTTAAAGAATAATCCAAAGAATGAGTGGATACAGCACACTGTTTCACAGATTGAAACAAAATAGTGTCAAAAAAACTTTCTGAAATATAATTTATAGAAATATTTTTTATTTTAAAATCATCTTTTTCATACTTTGATACTACAAAAACATCTATATCTGCATAATTTTTAGAATACAAAAATGACCCAGATATAAACATAATTTTATCTTTGAACTTTCGTTTTAAATTAGACAAAATTTGCTTTGCTTTATCGATTCTTTCAGAAATCAACAATTCTTCCCCATAAAAATAAAAATTATCGGAGATAATATCTAGTGCGATAAGTTTTTTTGAAATAGATCTTGAAAAATACGAATTCTGAGAATTTGATAATTTTTTTAATTGAATCTTCTTTAAAATAAGTTCGAACTGATATTTTGTAAAAATTCTTGGAACTAAGATGTCATTTTTCTTAAGTAATTCGTCATAAGTTACTCTAAAATATAATTTTCTCATAATTATACTAATATGCATAATTATTTATAAATATATGTGTTTTTAGCAAAAACAAAAAAACACATTAATAACAACACACACTTTAGTCACAAAGCCCCAAAAACTATTTAAATACTCCAAAATGCCTTATAATATATGGTAGAAGGGGTTAAGATCGGTCTTGAGATACATGGTTATCTCAACATGAAAGATACTAAAGAAAAACTTTTCTGTAGATGTAAGATTGACGAATCACAAAATGACACTCCTAATACAAATATCTGCCCACGATGTACCGGTCAACCAGGAAATAAACCAAATACACCAAACAAAGAAGCAGTTGATAAAATTATAAAATGTGCATTAATGCTTGGTTGTAGAATTAACCACAATCTTTTATTTCAAAGAAAGCATTATTCTTATCCAGACTCACCAAATAATTATCAAAAAACAATGTCAGGTTCGTACGCAACTCCAGTTGGTGAACAAGGAGAATTTCTAAAAATTAGAATCACAGAATGCCATTTAGAAGAAGACCCCGCACGTTATGATGTAAAAACTGGAACAATAGATTACAACAGATGCGGATATCCATTAATTGAAATCGTTACAGAACCGGATTTTAGAACAAGCGACGAAGTTCGTGTATGGTTAAGACGTCTTATGACAACATTATCATACATTGACGGCGTTTATGAAAATATGGGCGTAAAATGTGATGTTAATGTTTCTATAAAAGGACATCCGAGAGTCGAAACTAAAAATGTAAATTCAAGAGCAGCAATTTGCGAAGCAATCGAACACGAATTAAAAAGACAGCAAAAATTAGTTGATTCAAACGAAGCTCCGGATTATATGCAAACAAGAGGCTGGGATGATTCAACAAAAAGCACTTGGTTTATGAGAAAAAAAGAAACCGCAACACAATATATGTTTATTCCTGAACCTGATTTACCCGTTGTACAAGTTGATGACAATTATATCGAACATCTAAAAAAACATTTACCAATGCGTCCAGAAGAAAAAGTTAAACTTTATGTTTCAAAAGGTTTAACTGAAGAGCAAGCAATCGATATGTCAGCAGAAATTGTTTTGTCAGAAATATTTGATGACTTCTTATTACACCACGATGCAAAACTATCACTTGACGTTCTTTCAAGATTCAAAGGAGCATTAGGAGAATTAAATTATGAAATTTCAGAAATAATTCACAATCCGCATTTTAAAAATCACAAAAAAGAATTAAAAGAAATCGCAGAGGCATACTCACAAAAACATTTACACAATCAACATATCAGAGATTATGCACGACAATTGGCAGAATGCATAATAAACACAAAAGATAGTGAACATTCTGCAAAAGAATTCATTTCAAAGAATAAATTATCAACTGACACAGGAGAACTTGATAAATGGGTGTCTGACGCAATAACTGAAAATCCAAAACAAGTTGAAGATATTAAAAAAGGAAATGACAAGATGATTAATTTCCTAGTAGGACAAGTTATGAAAAAGTCGGGCGGAAAAGCAAACCCGGGAATTGTTAAAGGAAAAATAGAAGAAAAACTGAAGTGACACCATGAACAATAACACAACCAATCATAATAATACTCATAACATATCAAAAGAAGAGATAGTACAATCTGCAAAGAAGATAATGGATGATTTTACTAAAGAATTAGATAAATACAAAGACCAAAAAGAAGAGTTCGGACAAATTCGACCTACAAACAAAAGAGAACTAAACATTAAAAATAAAGTAAATCAGGATTTTATTGACAGAGTTTTTGCAAATGCGCCAAAGAAAAAAGAAAATTTTATCATAGCAGAACAGCAAAAAAGAGACTTGTAAGAATGGTGGAAATTAATTGGCTCGGTCATTCAAGTTTTCAATTAAAAACAAAAATTGAAACAATATATATTGACCCTTTCAGAATAAAAGAAGGAATGGATGCAGCAGATATTATATTAATTACTCACGAACATTTTGATCATTGTTCGCCAGAAGATATTGAAATAATATCATCGCCAAACACAATAATAATATCAAACGTAAAAACATTGGCAAAAATAAACTCAAAAAACAAACAAGAAATTACTATCGGACAAACAATAGAAATAGACAACATAAAAATCACAGCAGTTCCTGCATATAACATTGGAAAAACATTCCATCCGAAAGAAAAAGGATACTGCGGCTACATAATAGAAATAGACGATACAAAAATATATCATGCAGGAGATACTGATTTAATTCCTGAAATGAAAAATATTGTTTGCGATTATGCATTACTTCCAATATCGGGAACTTATACAATGACTCCAGAAGAAGCAGCAAACGCAGCAGAACAAATTAACGCAAAAACATTTATTCCAATACACTACGGAAGTATCGCAGGCGCATCAGATTTAGGAGAAATATTCAAAGAATTTTGTGAGTTAAAGGAAAACTTCAAAGACAAGAAAGTCGAGATTAAGGAGATATATGATGGAAAGTAAACAAAAAAAAATAATTGTCGTAGATTTTTCAGGCACGCTTGTAAAAGGTTTCTTAGTTGAAAAAGCTAATTTATTAAGATATAAAATTTTAGATATTCCTGCTCCAAACGATAAGAAACATAAAAAAATGCACGCCACAAAATCACATTATAATGACATAAAAACTCATTTAGAAAAAGTATGTGGAATTAAAAAAAATATGACTATCAAATATAATGAAATTAAAGGTAAACAAATTACCTTAACTGGCGAAGAAATAGAAACTACATTGTTTACTGATATGTTCAAATATTGTATGTATCATACGGCTAATTTATATGGTCAAAAAATATATGATAAAAACTTTTTATTAGCACTTAAAAAAATTAAAAAATCAGGATATAAACTTGCAATTGTTTCTGGTATTAGAACCGATATAGTTTCTGGCATATTACAAATAACAAACTGCCCTATAAAATTTGATTATATTTACGGTCAAGATCCAGTTTTATCACAAGATGATAATTTAAAACAAATTATAACATTAACAAAAATAGGAAAAATATTTTACATAATAGGAGACAAAATGTCAGATATAAAACCATCTAAGAAAGTTAATGCAAAATCTATATTTGTTACTTGGGGACATCCTACAGGAAATGAAGAAAAATTTGCAAATTATACCATTAGCAAAGGTAAAGAATTATTACAAATAATAAAGTGAAATCATGAACACCATCCAAAAAGTCGAAGAAATAAAATCAGGTAAGCTTTCGGCAGTTGAAAATATTCAGAAATATCTTGACACCATTAAAAGAGATAATTCTAGAATTAACGCTTTCTTATATTTAAACGAAGAAAATGCAATTAAAGACGCAAAAGAAATTGATGACAGAATAAAAAAAGGAGCAAAAGTAGGAAAACTAGCAGGTTTAGCAATCGCAATAAAATCTAATATTAACGTAGTAGGAATGCCAATATCTTGTGCATCAAAAGTTCTTGAAAACTATTATGGAACATATGATGCAGACGTGATAACTAAAATAAAACACGAAGACGGAATAATTATTGGAATGGTTAATTGTGACGAATTCGCTTCAGGCTCAACAGGTAGAAACAGCGCATTTGGTCCAACACTAAATCCAGTTTGTGATAGAGTTCCTGGTGGCTCATCATCAGGTTCTGGTGCAGCAGTTGCAGCACATATGTGCGATATTGCACTTGGCTCAGATACTGGTGGATCAATTAGATGTCCTGCGTCACACTGTGGTATTTACGGAATAAAACCATCGTATGGAAGAGTTTCAAGATACGGCCTTATCGATCTTGCAATGAGTTTTGACCAAATCGGCCCTCTTTCAAGAGACATTGAAGGCTGTGAATTAATGATGGAAGTAATTTCTGGATATTCAGAAAACGATCCAATAACATTCGAACACAAAGTTCCTGAATACACAAAGAAACATCTTAACAATTCAAGCAACTCAAACAATAATCAAAATAATACATTAAGAATAGGAATGTCAAAAGAATTTGAAGAATTGTGTACAGATAAAAGAATTTACAACATCGTGAAAGAAAAAGTAGAAAAACTCACAAATGGAATACAAAACATCCACGAAGCCAAATTAAATCATGTAAAACTTGCAGTTCAAACATACTATCCAATCGTATATGTTGAATTTTTTTCAGGAACTAGAAAACTAGATGGTAGAAGATATGGTAAAAAATTTGAAGATGCTGCAGGTTTAGAAGCTTTAAGACGTGCATATGGTGGACAAGAAATTTCAAAAGCAGAATTTGAAGGCAGATATTACAGGATTGCACTTTCTGCACAGAAATTAATTAAAGAAGATTTTAACAAAGCTTTTGAAAATGTTGATGTAATTATACTTCCTACAATGCCCGTGTTGCCTCCAAAAATGGACGAGATGCTATCTTTTGAAGATGAATATGCATCAGATGCTTTTACAATTCCCGCAAACCTAGCAGGCATATGCGCAGGCGTAGTTCCAATCGGAAAAATTGATGGAGTTCCAGTAGGTCTTCAAGTATTTGCAAAAGCTTTCAACGAAGATGTAATGTTTTCTGTAATGAACAAGATAAAAGAATTAACAAATAAATAAGATAAAAATATAATTAAAATTTTTCTAATTCAATGTGTTAAAAAATGTCATCAAAAGTCTTCACCAGCCTTTACATGTAGTACAAATATTTGTACTAATTAAAATACCCATTGGAACTAGAAACAAAATCTGCATACAAGTCTGCTTGCTGGTTAAGACTTTTCTGACTGAAAATAAAACAATAAAATATTAAAGAATTATAAAAAGAATAATAAAATTAAAAAAAATAAGTATAAAAATAAAATAATTTATTTCTTGTCAAGTGCTGAAACATAATAAAATGCACTTAATACTGCAAAGATTGCCATAAGCACAAATAATGCGATAAGCAATTTGTTTGAAGTCTTTGAAAGAAAAGGTTCTGTCTTCTTTTCAGTTGTCAAAGTTTGTTCTGAAGTAGTAAAGTTACCGCTAACAGTGTTTGAATTCACATTTGAATTTGAACCTGTGTTTGCATTATTACCACCAGTAATTGTACCAACAGCACAACCATTTATCTTTAAAGCGTATGAAAATGCTTTTGCTGAAGTAGACTTTGCTTTTGTTTCCATCTGAATTTTGAAACAACTGTTCCTTTAATTTCAGGCATGGTATGAGTAAATTTAAAAGTTTGCTCATCTTCTTTATCAACGTCACCAAGTTCTATTGTTTTATCAAGTGAAATAAATGAGTTATATAATCTTATTGTAACATCAGATTCGTCACGAGTTCCAAAATTCTTTACTGTTCCTTCTATAATAAAAGAATCATCGCCACAAGCAATATTCGTAGGCGTAATTTTTATATCAGTAATTTGTAAACTGTGAGTATCTCTTTTCAATTTTAATGAAAATTCTTGTACAGCTTCATGCTCTTTCCCGTTTCCATCTTCACCGGTAACAGTCAATGTTAATTTGTAAGTATCTTGTAAATCAGATGGATCTAAATCTTGTGCATTTGGAAACTTAAAAGTAATTTCAACATTATCAGTTTCATCATCACCATCAACATCTTCTGCGATATCTCCTTCACTAAGTTCAACTAATTCAATATCATCAGATTCTAATTCGTAAGATAATCCATCAATAATAGTTGAATCATTATCTACGTTAAAAAGATTTTTAACATAAAACTTAAGTTCAACTTCAGAACCAAATGTTAAATCTTCTTTGCTTCCTATAGTTGAATCAGTTCCGTCACTTGTACCATCAACTCTAATTGTATCAACTACGATTTGTAGTTTATTCGAAAAATTAGATGTTATAGTTGTAGTAGTATTAATTGTAGTATTTGTAGACATATTTCCAGTAGCCGAATTAATTACAGCTTGAACTGTTCTTGTAACTTGCCCGAACTCATCTGAGAACGTAATAGTTCCGGTATAAGTTCCTGGATTCTGTAAAACAGTTGAAGTTGCAACATATCTAAATGTTACAGGAATAGTACTTCCGTTAGATACAACATATACCTGATATGAACTTCCGTCATACGGCATAGTAATTGCATTATTAGTAGACAATACTAAACTTGAAACATTTGCATATACATTTGCATCTTTATTGTAAACTCCTGTATTTGTAATATTATACACATATGACAATTTGTCATTTGTGATTACATCTGTACCGATTGTTTTTGATTGTACTTGATTTGGCTGCGCAATTAAAAATCCCAATGGTGCATTATTACCATCAACACTAATTGAAACAGACATTAATTTTGTTTGTGGATTTTGATTATATTCCTTGTTAAAATGTGCAGAAACATTTCCATTAAAAGTATTAATCTCTTTTAATAGATTTTGAGTAAATCCGCTATAAGTAACATTATAAGTTGTAGATTGTCCTCTGTTTAAACCAAATGTTAAACTAGAAGTTGAAGGAATTAATTTTTTTCCATTTGCAGAAACAAGTTCTGGAAAATTTAATGTCCCATCTACTCTATTAGCTTTAGTGCCCGTATGAGTTAGTGTAACAGATAATGTGTGAACGCCATTTAATTGAACTGTAGAACCAATAGCAACTGAATCAAATACAGATACAGGGCTAATTGATACGTCATAATAAGTAGGTGCTGAAGTATTAAATATTTTTACAAAATTATTATTTGATTCATTATCTTCTGCAATTTCATTATAGTAATCAGTTGTCGCAGAAATATTATATATTGTGCTTGAATTAAGCAAAAAATAAATTTCATCAGTAGTCTTTGACTCATTTACTGCCAAATTAGCAATATCAACAATCGCTGTTGAAATAGAATCATCATTAAGTATAAAATAAGTTGAGAATAAACCACTGACAGAAACATTGCCAACATTTGTTAAAACAGCAGATGCAAATACCTTTCCGTTTACTACGTGACTTTCGTCAATAATAACGTCAGATATAATTATATCAGAATCTGCAAAAGTAATCGGAACTAAAAAAACAAGTAAAAGCAAACTAAGTATTAATAACCATGTTGATATTTTTTTCGTGTTATTCATTTTATGCACCTGATTTATGAAAGTTAATTGAAAAATAAAAAAATTTATTTAGTTATAGCTAAATCCGAAAGGAAATCGCTAAAAGTTTCTGCGTTAAAAATACCGTTGGTAGGTTTTACCTTTGCTTCATACGCGCTAATCTGAGCATTTTGCCCGTCTGCTTGCGTAGTTGTTACAGATTTTTGCGGAACAATAACTGTTCTATTATTATATGTAACACCAGCAGGCTGTTCTCTTGATCTGTAAATCAAACCAGAATTAGAAGCAATTGCTCCACCAGTATATGGTTGGTATTGTACACCAGATTGTGAAAATGCACTTTGTGATAAACTATCACTAATTGATGCACGAATCTTATCTAGTAATCCTTTTGAATTACCATTCTTTGTATCTTCTTTAACAATTTTATTAATGGAATCATAGATAACATTAATCATTGGCGAAGACGCATCATCATGAACTATTCTGTATGAACCAGAATCAGACATAACAACTGCCGCAGTATCTCCTACTTTGAAAGCATAAGCATTGGTTCCAATTCTAAATACTTCACTTAAAGAAGTATCTTTTCCAAACGGAACAAATTTTAATGTATCATTTTCATAAACTTTTCCATCAGGATTTCTAGATGGAACTATTCCAATTGAATCAACTGCCTTTCTTTTTGCAACATAAATAGTATCCCCTAAAACATTATCATCATTTCCTTTAGGTACATAAATACCTGTATCTGATAAAACAAATTCAACAGTATCTTTTCCATTTACCATATTAACAGGTATAACAGAACCATTTGGAGCATTCGCATTACCAACAAAAGATTTTCCTCTTCCATGAGCAATTATTTTTGCAATATCTCCTTGAGTAATATTTTTTGTTAATGTTGTAAAACTGTCAATTTCATTATTATTATTAAAAATATTAAGCCACAATGTATCATTACCATTTTGTGCAAATACATCTTGTCCTACAAGACCATATAATGAATGTCCTTTAGTTGAAACAGAATATCCTAATTTTCCACCTTTCGTTGGTAGAACATAAGAATTTCCTTGTGGAGGAATAACCTTTACAAAAGGAGCACCACCATTTGAAAATAAAGAATCAAAAGAAATTAATCCTGAATTTAAAACTGTTTCAAGAGTATCTTTTCCAGCGTTGAATGAAATACCTTTTACAGTATCAGACTTTGGCACTACAACTAATTGATAATTAACAGGAGTACCATTTGGGTTTAGTTGTTTTACTAAATACATACTCATATTATTAAGTCCTTTTCCTACAATTTCTGAAATAGTAGCTCTTCCTAATGAAGACAAATCTGAAAGTGAATATTCTCCAGTAGCACCATTTCTATGTGCAACTTGTTCAGATTTAGGAGCAACAATATAAACTTGCGCAATTCCTTTTCCAGTACTATCTAATTGTACAATTGCAGTATCAGGAGTTAATTGCTTTCCAGTCGAATCTCTTTTTCCAAGACCAAACAATTGTGAATTAGCTGCTTGCAAAGTATCAAAATATAATTTTGCAAAATTATCTAAAGATAAAGTATCTTTAAATTGAAAAATTTTATTTTTAAGAACAATTTCAAGATCAAAAGTTTGATTTTGAAGATTTTTCAAAGAAAGAGTGTCTAATATATATTTAGCACTATTAGTACGAACTGCCATACCTTCTTTAGTATTATCAAGATTCCATCTCAAAGTATCAGCATCTGTAGCTTTAATTTGATATGAAAGTGAATCAATTTGAGAAATAGTTATATTTCCTTTAGTAAAAGAATTTCTCCAATTATCGTTAATATCTCCTGTGTATACAGGATGTTTATTAAAAGTAATAATATATTTTCCATTCGGAGCCATATTACTATCTATAACAGTATTATTAGCAGGAACTACCATTCCTAATGAACCTTTATTTTGTATAGTCAGTGGAAAAATAAGCGAAGTATCAACCTGCTTTACAAAACTATCAGTTGTATAAAATCTTGAAAGAAGAGATGAATCACTAGCTTTCAAAAAATCAATAGAATCTTTTGAACTAACACTTAAGTCATTAATCTTACATGTATTAGAATCAACATTAATATTAGCAGCAGGAAAATTATCTAGAGTATCATGAACTGTTATAGTATTTGGAGCAGCAGGATTACTATCCTTTGAACATCCTGACATCATACCTGCACCAGCAATAGCAACTGCAGGAACTATAATTTTTAAACCATCTTTAACAACATTACCAATTTTTCCTATCATTAATACATCACCTTTGAACATAATTTCAATTATTTTGTGGCACACTTTTGCCAAATGTTACTATTTAACAATAACAATAATTTTGGTAGTTTATATAGTTTTCGGTTTTTCACTAACAAGTAACAAAAGTCATAAAAAGCCTTTAAACTGTCTTAAATAGCAAAAAACACCACTTTAGAATTATTTAAAATTAAACAAAAGTAACCATTTAAAAAGACAAACTGCAAGTTAAATAAAAAAACAACCCATTCAAAAAAATACAAAAAACTTCAAAATTATAATAAGAACAACTACAAAATTATAATAAATAATAAAAACAATTCGTTTATTTCTTTTTTTTATTCTGTTTAGAATTAGGATCGTTTTTTAGCATTTGAAACGAAGAAGCAATATCAATCATATATTTTCCGTCTTCCATTTTGTAAATTACTGGTTGTCCGGATAATAAATGTACCAAATCAATTTCATATTTTCCAGGAGTAGATATATTAATAGCTTCAAAATCAAGAACAATTGGTTCATCAACTTTTTCATCTGCCTGAGAACCGACAAGTTCAATTGCATCTTTTGCAATTTGCTCTCGTTCATCTACAGTTAATTCTTTTTGAATTTTTTTTGCTCTTTCTATCGCATCTTTTTTTACATAGAAAAATAATTTTGCACCGCAAGTGCATCCCTTTAGAACCTGTGCATCAGAATCACCATACAATATTCCACAGCGTACACATTGGTGTGGCATAATTACTCCTCTTTCATGAGAAGTTGAATATTATCAGGATTCTTTTTTATTTCTTTAACAATATTTGCAGGACCTATTATAGTAAGTCCAGTTTGATCTTTTAATAAAAGGTCAACAACAACTTTTTTTAATTTTTTATACCATACATCATTTTCGCTTTTAGGATGAACTGTAGCAATTTCGACACCAGAAAAATCTTTAGAAATTTGCTCCATTGTTTTTTGAATAAGCATTGCTTCTTCAGTTGGACGAAGTTTTCCACCAATAAGAACAATTTTATTATCTTTTACAATTTTTAATAGTTTATCAACTCTTTTATTAGAATCAAGATTCTCTATTTCCATATAAGGAATAAATTGTAAGATAAGTCCCTCTTTTTTCATATTAATCGCCTAACAAATAAATCATAATAATCTCCTAACCAACTAATTTTATTACTTCATCATAAAATTTGTCAACATTAGTTCCTTTCTCAGCAGAGATTGGAACAACAGGATATTGCGGAAAAGCCGCTTCCACTTTTTTCAAATCAAATTTCTTCAAATCACTTTTATTTGCAACAATCAAAACAGGAATATTTCTTGCTGCTAAATTTCCTACTATAGTAATATTAACCTGAGAATAAGGATCTTTTGTTCCATCAAGGACCATTAACACGACATCCATATTGTCAAGCCACTTAATAGCGTCAATTACTCCTTTAGTTGCTTCTTTTGCTCGCACCTTTGCAACATCATTTTTCATTCCTTCTTTTACAAATTCTTCATAATCAATTCTTGTTGCAATTCCGGGAGTATCAACTAAATTAAATGTAATTTGTTTTCCATCTTTTTTTATCACTATCTCTTCTTTTATCTGAATTTCTCTTGTTTCGTGTGCAATAGGAGAAACAGAACCCATATTCTCTCCAAGCCAATCCATACATACTCTATTCGCAAGTGTAGTCTTACCTGCATTTGGAGGACCATAAATTCCCAATTTAACATTTTCTTTTTTCTTAAATAATTTACTAAAGAATTTTCCAAAAATCAACTTAAAAAAATTTTTCATACCTTATCCTTTTTTACCACACACTTTTTATCTTTTAATAGTGATAGTGATATAAAATAAAAAAGACCTACATTGATTTATAAACATTTCTATGAGGGAAAGCACATCCTAACTCGACATTACCGGACTTGTCTCATAAGAGACAATTGAGCTTTTGCGAGATTGCCTATATAGCAAATAATTGTACCAACAATATTGTTTATTCTAAAGAACCAAAAATTTTGCAGAATACTGTTTTGCTTACCAGTAACGTATGCTAAAAAGCAAGTAAAATACGCATAATCAAAAGATATTTAAATATTAGACTGCAGTTTTATAAAAAACATAAACGCCATTTAACGCTAAAAAAGGGCAAAGAGGAGTGATATGATATGAGCGCAGATGACGAAGACCAAAATGGTTACGACGAAAATACGGACGATCAAGTCGATAACGATGAGATAGACGGCGGAGAAGAAGGTTTCTTAAAAGGTTATGATGAAGCAGACGAATCAGACAAATCTGATAGTGAAGACATCAAAAGCGATGACGAGATTGAAAAATGAGTAATGCTGACTGGACTAAACTTGTACAATTGATTAAGAAAGGGATGGACCAAGGATTTCACGAAGATTATGTACTTAATCAATTAGAAAGAAGAGGATACAAAAAAGACGAGTTAAATTATGCAGTCCAAGTTCTTCACAATCCGGAAATACTTACTGAAGAAGAAGAAAGAAAAAAGCAAATAGAAGCAGAAGAGCAAGCGAAAGAAGAACAAATTCCAGAAAAAAAGATTCACAAATTCGATGAAGTTGTCCATGAAAAAAGACAAGAACACAAAAGAAATAATCCATTTGACACATTCAAGGATTATCATTCTTTAATTTTAATATTCTGTCTTTGCGCAATGTTCTTTATTCTCGGTATTGTGATTGACAGATTAGTTACAGCGATTTAATTTTTTATTTTTCTCATTTCAATTTAAAGCATCCAAGATTATTTATTTTTAAAAAAAAAAAATCAAAATAATATTACCTAAATCAATACATAACTTCATAATAGTAACTAATGAAAAGATTTAAATAAATCATCGTTTACCTAAAACATCATGACTATAAAAACGTTGATTAAAACTGTAGGAAAATGTCTAACCATAATATTACTATATTCTACAAACAGCTATTCTTCAACTCCACAAGAAAAATTAAAAAAAATCACAACGGATTCGAAAATAAAAAAAGCACTTATTGAACATGATAATCCAATAATATGTTTGGAAGATTCAAGATACTCAAGATTTAGATATTTAAAATCAATGGCATATTCTGACAGCATAATACTACATATAGATTTAAACAAAATGGAAATGAAAAAAGAAATACTTAATCAAACACCAAATTGCAAAAAAAATAGAACAGAAGAAATAATAAGAATAGAACAGGCACAAAGAAAACTAGATACTATTTTAGCAGAACCCGCAGTTTACGAAAGATTAAACAAATTGGGTCTCTACAAACATTTTACACAACCAGAAGTATATTTATGCGACGGCATCAGTAAATGTGATGCACAAGGCATTTATCTCAACATGAATTTAAATAGAAAAGACATGAAAGAATCATTAAACGATATTGCAACAGAGTATGCACTTTTAAAGTTTTCCTTCACAGTTCAAAAATATTTAAAGAAATAATTCCTAAAAAAATAAAACAATGACAAAAAAGCTAATTTTTCTCTAATTGCACTATAAGTACAATAGAAAAGAAAACACTAAAGAACATCCCAATTATTCCAATAAGAGAATAGCCATTAACAAACGGCGGAATTCCATTTACTAAAAACAATGTTGACGCAATTAAATACGTAGAAACAATAAGTCCAAGTGCAATAATATTTCCAGTTTTATTAATTGTAGCAATAGAATCTTCAATATTATGTTCAAAATGAATCTTAAACTCTCCCGCCTCAAGTCTATCTATTGTCTTAATTAATTTAGAAGGCAACACAGTAATCGCCTCTTTCATAGACATTAAATCCTTAACAAATTCTCTTTTAATATCTTTTGGAACAATATTGCTTTTAAAATATTTTTTCGCATACGGTTTTGCAAAAGAAACTAAATTAATATCAGGATCTAATTCAAGACAAACTCCTTCGAGAGTAATTATACATTTCGCAAGAAGTAAAAATTCTTTAGGGGGATGAACATGAAAATTATTTGATATTTCCAATATTTCTTTGAAAGCATTTCCTATTTTTACATTTTTCAGATTTGTTTTATACTTAAAAATAATATCTTCTATCGCGAGTGAAAATTCATCAATATTAATATGATCGTCTGAAACAAATCCTATTTTTAATAGTGAAGAAACAATTTTTTCTGATTCATCATCAACAACACCAATCAATATATTCACAAGCTCAGTTTTCTGTTTTGGTGTAAGATGTCCGACAATTCCAAAATCAAGTAACGCAACTTTTTTATTTTTTGTTACAAGAATATTACCCTGATGCGGATCAGCGTGAAAAAATCCATATTCAAAAATTTGCGTAAAAAAACAATCAAGTAACTGTTTAACACAAGGTTTTACATTATTTGAAAATTTAATTTTATCTCCTTCAATATAATCCATAACCATTACGTGTTTAGTACAAAGTTCATCATATACTTTTGGAATTACGACTAAATTTCCAATTTGTGATAAAAATCGTTTCGCATTTTGTGCTTCGTAAGTCAAATCAAGTTCATTTTTTGTATATCTTCTAAATTCTTCAATTATTCTTACAGGTCGAATAACTTTTGCTTTTTGAAAATGTAATTCAAGTTTATGTGCAAAATAATCTAAAAGATCTAAATCACTTTCAATTGTTTTCTCAACGTCTGGTTTTAGAACTTTAATAACAACTTGTGTACCATCAATAAGAGTTGCTCTATGAACTTGTGAAACGGATGCAGACGCAATTGGTTTTTCTTCAATATGTTTAAAATGTGTTAATCCAATCTCTCTTTCAATTGTCGGTTTTATTTTTGAATATGACAGTGGTTCAACTTTGTCCTGAAGTGCTTTTAATGCATTAAAATAATCTTTAGGAATAATATCAGGTCTTGTCGAAAGAAGTTGTCCTAGTTTAATAAAAGTAGGCCCAAGTTCTTCTAAAGCCATCACAAAACGAAGCGATTCAGGAATTTTCTTATCAACTTTATTAAAATTAGAAAATAAAGAAACATGAGACATCATTTTTGAGTGTTCTAAAACGTGTTCAAAACCAAACTTAAAGAATACATTAATTATCTGCTTTGCACGACTTGCATCACGATAAACCCGTCCTAACGTCCACCCCATATTTATAAAAGAGTTATTCTTAATTTATAATAGTTTCGACAATATTAATTTTAAAAATTATATTTTTCAAAAAGAAAACATCATTATATAGTAATGACAAAGGAAAGAATTATAAATAGCATTTTCTTAAAAAGTAAATATGTTTAGCACAAAATTAGAAAACAGAACTTATTCTCATAGCGAATTAGTAGAATACTTGCTAAAAGACGTATTAAATGTAAAGAGAATAGGAAATAGAAAATTTGAGTACATTGTTTGGAATTCTTATGACGGCAGTTGTGTTGCAAACTTCACAGAACCAACAATAATAAAACCAGAACCAATCTCAACGGGAATATTCACTTTATATTTTACTTTGGATAAAAATGCAAATAAAAGCGACATATCAAATACTCAAAAAAGAATTTTTCAGAATAAAATCGGCGGAATGGAAGAAGTTTTAGAGTGCGTAAATAGGTTTGGAAAAGAACAACCAAAATATGCTCATCTAGATTCCAAACATAAAATATTTGATGATCCAGATATAGGAACATGCACAATAAGCGCACTTCAACTATTTAGATAATGCTTTTAGAAAGTTCAATAAAATTTTCTAGTAAACTTCTATCTTACTCTTCAAAAACGCATCAACTGCTTTAGCATTCACACCAGTTGCTTCTTTTAAAAATTCATTAGAATTCATCCATTTCTTCGTTAAAGAATTACCTTTTATCACACCATCAACTTTCACATAATAGTAAGAAGCACAAACATCTTCACACGTTTTAAAACGAAATTGATAAAAAGGTACAATTTCGAGAACGTTTACACCATACTCATCTTTTATATGTTTCTTTAGAAGCCCAACATCGTCTTTAGAAGACTGCGTAGAAATAAACGGTAAAGACGTAGAAGAAGGACATAATCTACCATACTCATCCCTACACTCAATTAAAATCTTATCATATTGCTCAAGAACAAATCCAACTATTCTAAGTTTTGCGTCCACACCCATACCTCTTAAAACTCCACAAAAAGTATTATTTACTATGAGTAAAGTTATATATAAATGCTTCTTTTCATAATCTCTTCAGACGTCTTTACCGGCCTTTCATACATAGCGTAAATAATAGTACCAATATAATATCTTATTCTAAAGAATAAACTTAATTGCCGCATACTGTTTCCTCATAAGAGGTAGCCAAGTGCAACGCGGCTATGCTTGCCGGTAAAGACTTCAACTAAGCGAATAAAACTTTAAAAATAACACACAAAAAACACAGCATAACTATATAAAACATAAAATTGTTAAAAAATTCGGGGTAAATAATGTTAGGACGTATAATTTCTGGTAAATTTGGCGAAATAATCGCAAGGCAAAAGACTGGAACAGAAGTTGAGCTAGGAGAATTACTAGTCTCATACGACGAATTAACAAAAACTAAAGTAATATACCAAGTAACCGATTTATTCTACGGCTCACAAATATCACAACAAAATTTAGAACTTGTAGCAGGACTTTCGCTAGAAGAAGACGCATCAACTCACATTTTTGATGGAAACTTAAGAAATTATTCTTTGATGAAATTAAAACCAGTAATAACATTAAAAGACAATAAAATTTTAATTGGGAAAACATTAACACCTTTCTTTTCAGAACTTTACGAACTAAATAACAATGACCTATCTTTTTTAGAATTTCCAAAAAACAAATTACTTCTCGGACATTTAAGAAATGGTTCAGTAGAACTTCACGCACCAGTTTATCTTAATGGAAGAGATGTATTTTCACACCACGTGTTAATTTGCGCAACAACAGGTAAAGGAAAATCCGTTCTTGTAAAAAATATTTTGTGGAACTCAATTGAAGATGAATATTGTGCACACCTTATATTCGACCCACATGACGAATATTACGGAAGAAACGAACTTGGACTAAAAGATAATCCATCAAAAAAAGTTGTATACTATTCAACAAATCCATTACCAGGCACAAACACATTAACAATAAATATTAACAATTTAAAACCAAAACATTTCTCTGGTGTTGTGAATTTCTCAGACGCACAGCTTCAAGCATTATCTTGCTACTACAAAGAATTCAAAGACTATTGGATAGAAGCAGCAATCATGCAAAAACCGTTCTCAAACTATAAATTTGATGAATCTACAATTAGTGTTGTCTCAAGAAGACTTGCATCCCTTTTAGATATAAAAAATAAAAATGATGCATTAAAATGCAACGGAATTTTCCAAAACCAAACAGGCGAAACAACTGTGAGCGAAATAATAAAAAGTTTAAATGATTCAAAAACAATAATAATTGACACATCACACTTTTCTGGTTCAGAAGAATTACTTTTAGCTTCAGTAATCACAACAAAAATTTATGAAAATAATAAACACAAAAAACAAACTGGAGAACTAAAAAACACTCCAATTATCTCAATTGTGTTAGAAGAAGCGCCAAGAGTTATTGGAAAAGAAGTTTTTGCACAAGGATCAAACATATTTGGAACAATTGCAAGAGAAGGAAGAAAATTTGGAATCGGACTTATCGCAATAACACAATTACCTTCATTAATTCCTAGAGAAATTTTAGCAAATATGAACACAAAA
>JBAZVA010000029.1:0-19032 GCA_041661165.1 Candidatus Woesearchaeota archaeon
TGATGACAATAGATCTAATTAATCAAGATGTTGGAAATAGTGTTTTATTTTATGGAAAAGAATCAGATACTAATTTTGTAATGAAACAAATTTATGAAAAAATGAAGCAAAATGATAAATTCTTATGTTCCTGGCATAATGCAGAACTTATAAAAACACCCATTGATTTTTTTGACCCAATACTTAAATCGAAATATGGTGAAGAGTATAATTCTTTTAGAGAAGAAGAATGGTTTAAAAAAGGTATGGGTGAACTAATTGGAAGAAATATAGATTCTTCAAAAATAAATCATCAAAAATTACCATTAATATTTATAGAAGGAATCGAAAACTTATTTTTTAATATGGATTATTATTTAACAGAATTAGATAGAATCAATTTTAACCCAAATGACGAAACTCTTAAAACTAAATACGGAAACTTTGGAAATACTCTTAGAAAAGGATTATTTACACCTCATAATGGAATAATTTATGGTTCGGTGAAAGATAAAAATAGTAAAGAATATAATTATACTTTAGGAAATTATGATTATCTGTTTTATGTCGATAATTTTATGAAATTTCAGTTAGAGTAACGTTATTAATTACAGGAATTGTGATATTATTGTTTACAACAATGGTTTTATTTTTCTTCCAAAAAAATTGATGATATGACTTTTATTGTTGTTCCATTATATCATCCTGCGGCGATTCTTTACAGACCGAAACGGCGTACTTCATTAGAACAAGATTTTCTAAAAATAAAAAAATTATTGTGAAAAATAAATAATAATTTAAAGGGTTGAAAATTCTTAATTTTAAATATTAATTTCTTAATCGCTATATTTATAAATAAAAATTTATAGTTACTTATTAGTAGTAAAAAATAGAAAGATTTATACTTTGCGAAATATTGAGCTAAGAGGCTCAAACCCGAAAATTTTGGCATTTGACGAGAGTAGGGAGGTCGGGTTTCGTGAAAGAAAGAATAATTCGCAAAGATTGGTTAATAGAGTATGAAACACTAAAGAATACGGTTTTGGAACGATTTGGCGAGGAGACGCTTCGCAATCTTAGAACAATTCTATCAAAACTTGGAACGTATCACTACAATAAAAATAAGTATATGCTTCTTGGCAAAGAAAAATTACTTTATGATTTCTTGATTGAAAATAGTTACAATCCATATACAGTTTATCGTTGGGCTTTGCTTGAAAACGTGCCAGAAGAGATTAGGTTTCAGTTGAAGAACAAAATAATTTCTCAAAAGAAAGCACAGGCAGTATATTTTGAAAGACGCCACCAAACAAAACAGGGCGTTTGTGACGATATTTTTCGTATGGGTATGCAATTATTGAGGTCGATGTAAAATGAAATTCAAAAAGAAATTCAAACGTGGCAAAAATCAGTATGAGGGTAAAAACAGACAATTGCCTAATGTCTTGAATAAAGAACAACTGATTAAACTTTTTTCTGGTATTGATGAGATTAATGTTTTTTTAGGTTGTCTTATTGCTTTATTTTGCGGACTAAGAATAAGTGAAGTTTGTAAACTCAAAAGAGAAGATATTGATTTATGTTCTGAACGTATTAAAATTGTTCAGGGTAAAGGTTCTAAGGACAGATATGTAATGTTGCCCAAAAGTCTAAAATCAATAATTGAAAAGTGGTTAAGAATATCAGAAGATAAATATTTCATTCCATCAATGAGTGAGAAAGGAGTATGTGAAACTTATCTTGCGTTGAAGTTTAGAAAATATCTAAGAATTGCAAGTCTTATGATAGACACACAGAAAACTTCAACAGGACAGCAAAGACATTTATACAGTTTTCATACTTTGCGTCATACTTACGCAACATATCTTTTAGAAAAGGGTGTTGATTTGTATTATATTCAGAGAAGTTTAGGGCATAGTGATATTTATACGACACAAATTTACGCATACATAAGCCAGAAAGATTTGAAAGAAAAAATTGACAAAGCGTTTTCTTCAACTGATAAAAGAAAAACTGATATTGTTACTTCAAATGACCCCTTTGAACTTTTAAAAATTAGATATGTTAATGGCGAGATTGGATTTGATGAGTTCAAGGAAAAGACGGAAGTGTTAAAAGGGATTAGTGGAGGGTTGTTTTGAAATAAAAAGAATCCATTGACAGATGAGAACTCACAAAGAATATTATCAAATATAACTAAGTTTTTCCTTTTGAAATATTTCCTTTATTTTTCTCTATTTTGTAAGTCAGTAAAAACACAGATTCATATAACGAGAAAAAAAAACTAAAAAAAGAAAAAAAATAATAAAAAAGTTTACTTCCACATCCAGCCAAGAATTCCTTTTGATTTTTTTTCTTTATCTGCAAGTTCTTTTAATCTCGTCTGTTCTTTTTCCATATTCTGTATTTGCTCTTGCATGGTTTGTTTTACTTGCTCGTCACAATTGCAATTTTCTTTAAGCTGTTTTAGTTCCTGAAGTTTTTGCATATTTTGATTAACTTCTTTTTCCATATCTTCAGCTGCTTTTTTATCTCCACCAGCAAAAAAACGAGATACCGCACTTCTTGTCTGAATTTTCTCTTCTGCTTTTATTGTGGATTGAACAGAATTGTTAAAATGCTTAGCAATCTCAGAAACTTGAGGTCCTATTCCGCCAACAACATTTTCCATTGCTAGAAGAGAATGAACTGCAAGTCTAACTTGGTTTTGATTTTGCATAACAGATTTAATCTTTGGGTTTTTTTCAGAACTGCTTTCCTGAGCCATTTCTTGTTGTTTATTTTGCATCATCTGCTTTAATTCTTCAGAATTTTGTGCTTTTGTCTGCACTCGATTCTGAACTTGCAGTTGTGATTCTTCTCCTTTGTTTTGTGTTTCTTGAGTTGTCATAACTTCTTGTTTATTATCTTGACCAGAAACATTTACGCTTCCAGTTTCTTCAGGTTTATTCGTATCTATTGGTTTTGAAGAAACTACTTCTTTTGCTACCTGTTCGTCTGTAGAACCTGTTGCACTAGAACCGCCTTGCGTACTTCCGGCTGCAAAAACAAGCGTTATAGACACCAAGAGCAAAAAGAAAATACTTAATATTTTTTTCATTTAATTTGCACCTCTATAATTTTTATAATAGTAATATGATGACAATAATTTATATAACTATCCATCTCTTAATATCTTTTAAAAAAATCAAAAATATTACAAAACAGGTGTTAATAGTCTTTTAGTTATCTCTTCTGATATTTTCTTTTCAAATTCATCAATATCTTTGGCACCTACAACTCTGTTATCCCTTGTCCTTATATTGACAGTATTTGCTTCGACTTCCTTGTCTCCGATAACCAAAATGTAATTGACTTGCTCAATTTGTGCATCACGAACTTTTTTATTTATTGTTTCGCTTCTATTGTCAATAGCTACACGAATTTTAGAGCTTCTTAATTTTTCAGATACTAATTTTGCATATTCAATATGCCTGTCTGCAATAGGCAATAATTTTACCTGAACGGGAGATAGCCACAAAGGAAATCTTGCGGCGAAATGTTCGGTAAGAATTCCAAAAAACCTTTCCATAGAGCCATAAATTACTCTGTGAATCATAATAGGTCTATGTTTCTTGCCATCTTCTCCTTCGTAAGTCAAATCAAATCTTTCAGGATTATTCATATCAAGCTGTATTGTTCCGCATTGCCATGTTCTTCCCAAAGCATCTTTAATATGAATATCAATTTTTGGTCCGTAAAATGCTCCATCCCCTTCATTAATCTTGTATTCTCGCCCTGTCGAATCAAGAGCACTCTTTAATCCTTCTGTTGCAATCTTCCACGCCTCATCTGTTCCTATTGATTTAACAGGTCTTGTTGAAAGTTCAAGATGATAACTTAAACCAAAAGTAGAATACATTTCATCTGCCAATTTCAAGACTCCTAAAATCTCGCTTTTAATTTGTTCTTCAGTCATATATATGTGCGCGTCATCCTGATGAAAACATCTGACTCTAAATAATCCGTTCAATGCACCTGATAATTCATGTCTGTGAACTAATCCTATTTCTCCGCACCGAAACGGCAATTCTCTATAAGAATGAATTTCTTCATTGTAAACAAGCATTCCTCCGGGACAATTCATTGGTTTTATTGCAAAATCCACTTCATCAATTTTAGTTGTGTACATATTTTCTCTGTAATTTGTCCAATGTCCTGACTTTTCCCAAAGCATTTTATTTAGCATTATAGGAGTTTTTATCTCCTTGTAATTCCATTTGTCGTGAACCTCGTGCCAATAATTTAGAAGTTCGTTCCAGATTATCATTCCCTTTGGTTTGAAAAATGGAAATCCTGGTCCTTCTTCGTGAAATGAAAATAGTCCGTGTTCTTTTCCAAGTTTAATGTGATTTCTTTTTTCTGCTTCCTCGAGTAATCTTAAATATTCATTTAAATCTTTTTTATCTGTATATGAAACTCCATAGATTCTTGAAAGTTGTTTATTATTTGCATCCGCTCTCCAGTATGCTCCTGAAATTTTTGTTAGTTTGAATGCTTTAATCTTTGAAGTATTTATTATGTGAGGTCCACGACACAAGTCAACATATTCTCCTTGTTTGTAAATTGTTAATTTGCTGTCAGAGTATTCTTCAATTAGTTCTTTTTTGAATTCATTGTTTTCAAAAATTTTTAATGCATTTTGTTTTGATATTTCTTCTTTAGAAATCGCTTGTCTTTCATCAATTATTTTATTCATTTCTTTTTCGATTAATGGTAAATCTTCAGGAGTAAATGGTCTAAAATCAAAATCATAATAGAATCCGTTTTCAATAGTCGGTCCAATTGTAGGTTTTGCTTCGGGAAACAATCTTGTGACTGCTTGTGCCAAAACATGAGCCGTTGAATGCCAGAATACTTCTTTTCCTTCTTTGTCTTTGAATGTTAGTAATTGAATTTTTGAATTTTCTGTTATAGGAGTTGTCATGTCCTGCAATTTATCATTTACTTTTATTGCCATAGATGCTCTCGCTAGTCCTTCAGAGATTGACAAAGCGATTTTTTCTCCAGTTATTTCATTTTCAAATTCCTTAGTATTTCCGTCAGGAAATGTTATATTTATCATTTCATTCACCCTATATTATTCCAGACACTACTCCTATTCCTAGTAAAAGCATAATTATTCCTGCAATTAAATGCAAAATCTTAATGTTTTTATCTTTCCATTCTGTTGCTTTTTCTACATTAGAAAAACCAAAATATATTGCAAAAGTAATTATTATGAGAGGAAGCACAAAAAACAAATTATATAACAAAAGTATGGGTATTGATGAAATCATCGTAGTTTTTTCTGCAAGAAGTCCCAATATGAAAATATAAGGTCCTCCTGTACATGGAAGTTCAAATAAACATACTAAAAAACCCATAAAAAATGCTCCTAATGGAGAAGTTACCGAACCAAGCATTTTTTTAAGTGTTGGTCTCCAACTTCTTGGTATTTCCATTACGAAACCTGCTCCACCATACCAGAAAAAATCTTTGATGTTAAAAATTCCGATGAGTATTGCGATAATTCCAATAAATTTATAGAACCAATATGACAGTCCTGAAATTTGAAGCGCAGAAAAAATACCTAATCCGAATAAAAAATATGCAATATATATTGAGAAGGTAAATGCAATTCCTGCACCTAATGCTCTTTTTTTATTTCCGCTGACTAAAAGTGCACTCATTAAAATAAGAAGAACTGCTATTGCGCAGGGGTTTATGGAATCAACAATCGCAGCGCCAATAACTGTTATTATAGATAATGTATTTATTTTTTCTGATTTTGAAGTATTGTTTGAGAAAACAGAATCAATATTCGGACATTTCAATCCTTTTCGTTTTGATAAATCGTCATATAAAGTATTTAATATTCGTTCGTCTCCTGAATAATAATCATCTTTTAAGAAAACAATTGGAACTCCTCTTTCTTTTTCTGGAATATTATAAGCTTCAAAATATTTATTTAACAATATTACATTTGAACGATTGTTGTAAATTTCAAATCTGTGAACAATTACGGGAAATTGTGACTGAACTTCAAGTTTATTTATTTCTGGCTCTGTTTTTGCACAGTGAGGACAACCTTCGCCGTAGAAAAAGTAGACGCAATTTGTATCATCAGCACTAACGAAACTTATTGCCAAGATAAACAATACAAAATAAAAGATAAAATTAATTTTCATGTAATTCTACCTAGTGTAATTTATCAGTCCTGTTTTTCAATGTTTCATGTATAAATTTGTCAACCGCTTCTTTTACAGAATTTTCTTCAGTTACAATTGCTTTAATATTGTTGTTTGTCAAATCATTAAAAATTTTCTGACCCATCCCATAACTTATGACAGAATCGCAGTCTTTAATATTATTAATCATAGCACCATGGTCGCACGTTCCGCATTCTCCTTTATTTTTACCTATATTTTCTCTGTATTCTTCGTGAATAATTTTACCATCTTTTATTTCAAAAACAGAAAATCCTATTGCTTTGCCAAAATGGTGTGATATATTTACTTTGTCATCACTTGCTACTGCTATTTTCATGTTCATTACCTCTCTTTAATAAAGCGCCTTTGCATTTTTCTGAAAATTCAAAGTCTCCGCCTTCAATCTTGATTGCCTTGCTGTTTACTATTGCATCTGCAATCTTTTTTCGTGCTGATAAAATTAATCTGTGAAATGTTGGCTGTGATATATTCATTTTCTTCGCACAATCTTCTTGCTCAAGCCCGTCCAAATCCTTTAATCTTATCGCTTCAAATTCATCAATTTTTAAAACGCATTCTTCTAATTCGCATAAAGGTATTCCTCTGGGTTTGAAATATGTTACATTTGGGTTGAACCCAACTCGTCTGCAAAGTCTTGGTCTTACCATATTAATCTTTTTCTCCTTTAAAAATTCTTTTTGTCATAACAATTATCCAATTCCAATGTAATATTAAATGAATTAAAGAAAGTACAATCATAGTTAGTCCTGCATAATCATGCACGCCTGACCAAAGAGATTTAGTAATACCTAAAAATTCTTGATAACTGCCCTGCCTTACTCCGCCAGGCAGAAATATGAATATTATAATGCCAGTAATCGCTGTAATCACAAACGAAATAACTAAAAACATATCGATAACATAATTAATTTTTGGTTTATCCATCTTAATCGTGCTCATTAAAAGCTTTATTTTGCTCCTCGTCGTTTTTTCTTATCCATTCCAAAAGCATAGCGGCGTGTTCTTTTTCTTCATCTCTGTTATGCTTAAGAATTTTTTTTAATTCTTCATCTTTTGCAGTTTCTAATCTTGTTTCATACCAGTTGATTGCTTCGAGTTCTTCAATCATACTTTGTCTTGCTTTTTTTAAATCTGAATTTTCTGTCTCATTTGAATACATATTTTCGCCTCTTTTTGAAATTAGACTAAAATGTTAATACTTTATCTTACTCATCTTATGAATATATATTCATATTCAGTATTTAAATTTTACGAAAAGAAAAAAATAGAAAAAACTAATTCATTGCTTTTAGTTTGTTCTCTATTTCTTGTTTGTCTAAATCAATTTCTTTAAGTTCTGCTTCGAGAATCTTCTTTTCTTCTTCTTTTGTTAATATTACTGGATTTGTATTTCTAAAACCCATTCCTCTTCCTCGTCCAAATCCTCTTCTTTGTCCGCATCCACAGGGTCCCATACCTCTTCCAGTCGTGGAACCTTGTCCTAAAGGTCCTGTTCCGTCTTTATTTGGCATTTTAATACCTCCTATGTTTTAGTTTTTCTTAATTAAAGGAACCGTATCAGCAGTTTCCTTTTTTTCCACCTTTCTTTTTTCCTATTCCTTTCCCCTCTGCTCTTCCTTTACCTTGTCCTCTTCCGTCTCTGGGTCCTTTTGAACCGCTTCTTGGTCCTGTTCCGTCTTTGTTTGGCATTTTAATTACCTCCGTAATTTTGTTATGAATATATATTCATAATGAAATATATAAAACTATCTATTTAACGAAAATTGAGAAAAATATTATTTACTATTCTTAAAAGAATGTCTGTTAATCACAAACCAGACAACTGCGACAATCACCATTACCAAAGACAAGTACTGACCTTCTGACAATCCTAAATATCTAATATCCTCACGGTAAAAGTTTGTAATGAATCTTAAAAAACCATACAAAAAAACAAACGAAAAAAATATAACTCCTTCACCAAACTTTTTTGAATTATACATAAAAAACAATACAAATCCAATAAATAAATTTTTAGAAGATTCAAAAAATTGTGAAAAATATCTACAATCTTCTGGCGGGTTTGATAAATATTGACTTTTTGAATAATCAACACAAAAAGATGAATTTGTTACAGTACCTACTAATTCTCCATTCATAAAATTACCGATTCTTCCTAAGAAAAGTCCAAAGGCAACAGGTATCACAAGCAAATCAGCAAGTGCGAAAAATCTTATCTTATATTTTCTGCATAAAAAATATGATGCGACTGCAACTCCTATTAATGCTCCGTGAAACGAAAGTCCCCCGTGCCATATTGCAATAATCTCTTGCGGATGAGTTAAATAAAATAAAGGTTCATAAAACAGCACTTGAAATAATCTTGCTCCAACTACGCAGGAAACAACCATCCAAAGAAAAATAATATCATAATTTTTTGTTGTTAAATTCTTTACAAGTTTATGTTTTGCACCATACCAAAGAGCTAAATAAACAAATAATACTCCCAGAGCATAAAATAGTCCGTAGTATCGAATAGACAAAGGTCCAAACTGCAAAAGAACTGGATTAATATTATGATAAAACATCATGTATAATATTAAGAATCAATGATTTAAAACACTTCTCAAATATATTTTCTAATTAACAAATAATAAGCAGAAGTAAGCAATATATACTATTCTATATTAGTGTGCTGACTAATTTGCATTTTTTTGAAAGTCCAATAGACGATAAAGTACGGACATTTGTCCGTAAAATCAACGGACAAATACACGCATTTTAGTTAATCTTTTTGCAATCCCTCTTTTATCAACTGTGTCGGCAAATTGAATATATTTTTTCTTAAGATTTTTGTCAGTTACCACAAAAAACCAGTCATCAAACTTTTTATTCATATCTTTTACTTTTTCTATAATTCTCATTTTACCAGATTTTAACATTTTTCCAGTTTCAACTTCAATTCCGTATTTCTTTCCAAAACGAGTAAATGCAATATCGGGATTTTGTGTTGCATTAATTACAATATGTTCTGCTTTACTCTTTTTAAGATAATCAACAATATCTCGTATTACAAAGAAATGACTTACACTTTCATTATGTCTCGGTTTTAATAAAAATGATTCTGTCTTTTTTGTATTAATACTATAAAACTTTTCTTTAACACAATTCTTTGAAATTAAATAATGCACATCATTAAGCGTTATTTCAGATTCTCTATAAAAACAATCATCTACTATAACGTAAATGCCTTTCGTCGGCTTCGCTTCGACTGTCGGCATTTCCGTTTTTATGTCTGTAATTGTCGGTTTAGCGATAATCTGCATATTTACACGCTTAGTCGATTTGCATTGTTCTATATTTTTGACAGTTTGTTCTATTTTGTTTTCTTTTACTTTCGATTTAGATTGTCTTGCAATTTCAACATCTTGTTTTCTTTTTTCTTCCAATTTCAATTTACGTTCTTTGGCAATTCTTTTACGTTCTTCTTCTTTCTGATTTTTCTTTTCTCTGCGTTTTTCAAAGAACATGTAAATATGATAGTTTATTTTAATATAAAAAATAAATGAAATAAATAAAAAGAAGAGAACAAGTATTGTGTTTGAAATTAAATCTGAATGATTCAAAACCCAAGTTTCAGCAGGAGTGTACAACATATTAAGACCTCATAAATTCGTGGGGCGGGTGGGTGGGGAAATTAAATAGTCTTTTATTTGATTATTAATAGAATTGTTAAAAAAATTAAAGGAAGTTTGTTATTTTGACGTTTCGATTATTTTCCTTTGCAAGATTATCTTTTTCCCAAACTTTATTGAAATCTTCAATAACACGAACGCCAGAATAATTTAGATATACATCTGTTGTTGTCAAACTGCTATGCCCTAGAATACCTTGTAATGCACGAGCATTTCCGCCTTTATGTAAATAGCACACGGCGAAAGTATGTCTTAAAACGTGCGGAGTAACTGGTTTTATTATTCTTGTTCTATCTGCAACACCTTTTACTTTTAGTTGAACCATTCTTGAGGTTATATGAAACTTACTTCTATGTTTAAAATAATTGGCAAGATAAAAACGTGCAGTAGTACTCAATGGAACAATTCTTCTTTTGTCTCCCTTACCTATTGTTGTTATGCAACCTCTCTGCCAACTTACTTGTTCTTCTGTTAAATGAGTTAGTTCAGATACTCTCATTCCAGTTTCAAGCAAAACATTTATGATGACTTCTTCTTCAAATGTTTTGCAAGATTTTCGTAGGTCAATTATTTCGTCGTCTTCTAAAGGTTCACGTTTGTAAGTAAATACCATTTTTGTACCTCCATATGAATTGTAAGAGTTAGTTTTTTTATTGCGGGGTGGGTGGGCGGGGATTTTTAATAATCAAACTAAATCAAACTAAAATTTGAAAGTTAGTTTTTGTCATTTATATTTTCTCGGGGACAAAAAAGAGCTATTTTTGTCCTATACGATTTTACTATTTAAAAACAAACACGGACAAAAAACAGAATTTTTGTCTATTTTAGTTTTATATAATTATTTTTAATGTAAAATATTCAAGGGGGATTATTTTCTTATATATGACCTTATTAATTTCTCTATACAAAGTAAACCAATCGTAAACACTTACTAATAATTGAACTTTAAATAGAGACTAATGGAAAATTTTACGTTTTATTTTCCATAAATCTGACAGTAAGATTCTTAATTTATAAAACCAAAAACTCCTATTTAGACTGTGATTTAGACTAAGATTTATGTTGAATCAATAATAAGAAATTGACTTTATATATGTCCTAATAGCCCACAGAATATCTTTTTGTGCCAAAAACTTTTAATCAATCTCAAATTTTCTGAAAAGTTGAGTTACATATTTAAAGAGGGACAGCCATATTAATATCATTTCCAACGAAAAAGCAATCGCTATGAAATTGGAAAACCAGATAGAGCCAAAATGCAAGGCATAATGCCTGATGTTTTGGGTAAAAAATTTCGTAAAGTATAAGACCAGAGTTTTGCGTATAAACGCCTTAAACTAAAGAATTCTAGGGTTTCGGGTTGTTAGTTACTAGAAAGTGACAACATTTCCGAAAGATTTATATATATCAAAACAGTTTATATGGTGTATGTCAAATAAACAATTAAAAAATGTTGGATTAATAGTTGGACTTATAGGTTCATTAGCGCTTAATGCTTGTTCTGATAACTCAAGAAAAAACCCTCTTTCAAATCAAAATAATATTAAAACAGAAGCATTAGTTCGTAATTTAGATAAAATATATGAAGATGTTCCAGAAGATGCACCCCCTGGATTTCCAATTGTTTATATTACGCATATCGATTCTTTAAATATTGCTCATTTTTATACTTGTCATAAAGATGGCGCGGATACATTTGCATTTAGAATTACATCTTTAGATGATACAATTCAGGGACTTATTGCAAATAAAATTGATTCTTCAAAAACATTTAGATATGATAATAAGACTCATTATCAAATTAAAGAAATAGACCTTGGCTCTTTAATGATTGATACAACTAGTACAGTTGGTCTTAGAAGATATAGTAAAAGAAATGAAGGCTCAGGAACAGAAGGACACATTGACCCTGCATAGGACTTGGAAAAAAACTTGCAAGAGATTATGATAGTTATAATAAGACATTCATAGCTGCAAAAATGTATCAAGTGAAAATTAGAAAATAATTTTTTGAATAAATTATTCACTTTACATATTACTTCTCGATAATTTTCTTAGAATTAGAAAGTATCTCGTTAAAATCGTCTTTATTTGGTTTGTATTTTGCAAACTCCACAAGGCTACAAAGATTAAGTGTGTCTTTTAAAAGTTCATATTTAAATTTATTTTTCTTTGCAATAACTATTGCATCATAATTTACTATTTCTTTTTTATCTGCGAATTTATATGAATAAAATACTCTAAGTGCATTAGCACATTTCGCATATGCTTCTTTCATGTCGCCAGAGTCAAAAGAACGTTTTGCTAAATCAAGTTCATGTTTGCAATAATATAAAAAATCAAATGGTCTTTCTTTTTTCTCTTCAGATACTACCATTATCTGAGATTTTTTTGGTCGTGTCAATTTATAGAAGATAAACCCTGCAATTAGAAGTAACAAAATAACAATTATAAGATATGTTCTAAAATTATTATCATTCGAATATTGTGTTTCAATTTTTTTAAGTGTATCATTTATGTATGTTGCAGTAATATTTCCAGTTTCATTATTATCATTTTTGTATTGAACTGTTAGCACAGAAGAATTTGCATCGAATTTTCCATATTCTAAATTTGTCGTGTTAAGTCCTGCCTTTCTCATTTTTTCATCAAATTGTTGAAATCTAGAAGTATTAGTCAATTGATTTTTCATAGAATCTCTTTGTTCTTGTGTTTGGCTTGCAACATTTTGCATTGAAGAATTTTGCATTTCGCCTTTCATTTGTGCATTTTCGCCTTTGTCGTTTTTGTATTCTGCATTAAATGAGCCTGTGTCGTTTTTCTCGATATCTGTGTTCATCTTGTCAAGTTTGTATCCTTGTTCTTCTAATTTTTTATTTTCTTCTTGAAATTCTTTTGAATCAGCAATTTTATTTTGGAACTCTTGTTCTTTTTGTTCTCTTTCCTGTTTTTGTTTTTCCATTTGCTGTCGTAAAGCATTTGTATCTTGTGCTCCTTGAGAGTTTTGTAGTTTCTGATTATTTTGTTGTTGTTTTTGTTCTTCTTGATTTTGTCGTTGTTCTTCCTGTTGCTTTTGTTGTTCTTTTTCTTGTTGACTTTGTGATTGTTGTTCACTTTTCTTTTTCTCGTTATCTTTTTCTTGCTGTTCTTTTGATTGTTGCTGCTGTTTGTTATTTTTGTCATTTTCGTCAATAAAAATAACTTTAAGTCCATTCATAGTCGCAGTTTTTTGTTCGCTTGTATCAGGGTCAGTATATGATAATTGTATTGTTATGTCAAGTTCTCCAGGGGTATTTGCAGGTCCAACTCCTAAATATAGCGTTTGATTCTTTGGTGCAACACTCATACCTTGTGTCTGAGAATTTGTAGATTGTGATTGCATATTTCCTTGATTAATTATTTGTGTTATTGAAAATGTAAATGAAGTATCAATTGCATTATCAAAATCATTTGTAATTTCAAGTGGAATTCCGCCTTGCACATTTAGTGGCACATAATATACAGATTGATTTGTTTGCATCCAAACTTCTTTGTCTTTAGAGAAGAATCCTGCGGTTACTGATGTAACAAACATAAATGAAAATAATATAAGAATTGTAAACATAAACAATGACTTTTTTTGTAAGTAATAAGTGTTCATACGGCCGGCTCTCCTGCGATCGCAAACATATATGACTCTTTTTCACTAACGGTGTATGAATAATCATTTAGCGTCATTAATTGTAATTGCCGGCGAAATGAACACTTATTATTTACTTTTTTTTCTTTCATCATAATCGCCCACTTTACACCTATTTAATGTATCCACCCTTCTGTAATCTCCAAAGTTTTTGATATTCTCCTTTTACTTTTATTAAATCGTTATGTTTTCCCATTTGAACAATATTTCCAGATTTCATAACAACAATTTTGTCTGCTTTCATTATCGTTGAAAGTCTGTGTGCAATAATAATTGAAGTTCTTTTTTTCATGAGTTTTTCTAAATCTTCTTGAATGTCGTGTTCTGTTTGTGAATCAAGTGATGAAGTTGCTTCGTCAAGTAAAAGTATTTTTTTATTGGCAAGTATTGCTCTTGCAATTGATACTCTTTGTTTTTCTCCACCCGATAATTTTATTCCACGTTCTCCAACGATTGTGTTTTCTTTATTTGGGAAAGTTTCAACAATCTTGTCAAGTTGTGCGAATTTCATTGCAGAGAAAACTTCTTCACGTGTGGCTTTTGGATTTGAAAAAGCGATGTTGTTGTATATTGTGTCATCAAATAAAACACATTCTTGTGGAACTATACTCATTTCTTCTCGTAATGTGTGTTGTTTTACATCTTTAATGTTGACATTATCAATTAATATTTTTCCAGAATTGACATCATAAAGTCTATATAGAATTTTAATTAATGTTGATTTTCCACTACCCGAATGTCCGACAATAGCAACTTTGTTTCCAGCAGGAATTTTAAGTGAGAATTCTTCAAATATTTTTCTTTTATCATATTTAAAAGAAATATTATTAAATTCAATTTTTCCGTTACTAATTTTAATTTGTTTTGAATCAGGATTATCTTTAACTTCATTCTGAATTTTTGAATATTGAAATAGTGATTCGAAATCTCCCATTACTTTGTAAAATTCACGCATACCTCTTGAAAAATCATATAATGGATTAAGAAGTGTTCCAAATACTGTATAGATAAATAGTAAAGTTCCAAGTGTAGTTGTTCCTGCCAAAAAATTCATCAACGGGAAATATATAATAAAAAAAGTTCCAATTCCAAGTATTACTGCTTGGCCAAAAAAAAGCCATCTATACCAATCCCAAAATTCAATCGTCGTTTTTCGTGTATTGTCAGTAATATTAGAAAATTCTTTTTTTATATATTCATCTTTACCAAAATATTTTATAGATTCTATGTTCGTCAGAAAATCAGCAATTTTTCCTTTTTCAAAATCTTCTGCATCGTTTGAAGCCATTTGAAACTTTTGTTGTTTTTGTTGGATTAAATAACTAAATAGTAAGAAAATTAATACTGTGATTATTATTATCATTGCTGATGTAAAATCAAAATAAACAACTGAGAAAAAAACAATAACTAACTGAAATAACAAAGGAGTAATGTTAAAAACAATTATATCTGTCATACTTTCAACAGCTCTTGCTCCCCTTGTAAGTCTTGAGATAAGCGAGCCTGTTTTATGTGATGTGTGAAAATTATGCGAAAGTGAAATTATGTGATTGAAAAAATATTGTTTGACATCTAAAATAAGATTCGCGTCAAGTCTATTTACAAGATGAAGTTTATACCATCTAGAAATTACATTTATCAATATAATTCCAGCAAATAATATTGCAAGAAAACTAAGTGTCTGAATAAATACAGACTTTGTTAATGTTCCTGCAGCAAATAAAGTTCCGTCATCAAAAATTCTTTTAAACAAATATTTGTCTGCAACTGCCGCAAAATCAGTTAAAAGAACCATAAAAAGAGTCATAAATAAAAGAAACTTATATTTAAACAAAAGTTTGAAATAAAATTTCAAATTATATTTCATATCAATTTGTGTTATTTTTTCTTCTTTTATTTCCATTTTTAGTCTCTCTATAATTTTACTTTTCTCAACATTTAGTAATTATTTAATTTCAATTATTATTTGTTATTTATTCATTAAGCTATTTAATCACACGTAATAATCTTAAATTTCCCATATCTCATATATAAATCAGCTAATAACAGTAACAATGCTAATCCAAAAAACCACATTTTAATTGATGTTGGCTCTTTTTCTCGCTTTATATCTTTTGAAATAGTTTTGTAAATTTCATCAAGTGTGTTTTTATCGACACTTTTAAAATATTGTCCGCCGGTTTCTTTTGCAATCATCTGTAAAACATTTTCTTTTAGGTTTGCTTGTCCTTGCATTGGAAAACCCCAACCATCTGTGCATGTAAAATATACTGGTTGGTTTGAACCCATTCCAATTGTATAAACTTGAATTTTGTTTTCTTTTGCAAAATTTACTGCTTCTTCTGGACTAAATGACCCTGCAGTTTGTTCTCCGTCAGACAAAAATATAACTAATTTCTTTTTATTAGGAATTGATGATGCCATATCTATTGCTGATGCAAGTCCATCTCCTATTGCAGTTCCATCACAACCAGTCATTGGAATTGCGTTTACTTTTTGTATGGCTCTGTCTTTGAATGGCGTAAGGTAAGATACTGTTGTTGCTCCATTTGCAAATTTCACAACTCCAATTCCATCATTTTCTGCAAGCGATTCTATAAGTGTGACTGCTGAATTTTTGGCGGCTTCAATTCTTGATGGCTGATAATCAGTTGCTCTCATTGAGCCTGATACGTCTAAAGCAAGTACAACATTTACTCCTTCTTTTGTTTGCTTTAATGGAATATGCGGATCAGAAAATCCAATGATTATGCAAAGTATTGCAAGGATTAAAAAAATAAAATTCAAATGTCTTCTGATACTAAACGTTTTATTTTCCTGTGCTTTCTTAATCAACCCAAGACTTGAAAACTTTAGCGAAGCAATTTTTTTCTTTTTTATGTGATCGCGATATAAAAGATATATCAGTGGCACAAGTAACAAAAGAAACAAAAACGACGGATATAAAAACGTTAGAAAGCTCATGCTAACACCTTTCTGTTGTTTTCATTGCGGTTGTTATCGGCATTTGCTTCAGGTTCATACCGACTTGTGCGTGCAGAGCAATTATTTTTGCTAACATTATAGTTACGATTGAGAGAGCAACTAGAATTACTGCATAAATTATGCTTGGTCGGTATGAACTCTTGAGACAAAATCATCTTGACATCCTCTTTTCTCTTAGCATAAATAATCTCTTTAACGGCGCATCAAATCTCTCACCGGATTTTACCATCAACATATCAATACCTTGCCTTTTGAAAGTATTTTCCAAATGCTTGTTTTCTTTGTTTGATAATTCTTTAAAATTTTTCAAAAACATTGGGTCGTTAGTGTTAACAAGTATTTGCTCTCCCGTTTCTTCATCTTCAAGTTCAATATAACCAACATTAGGAATATCAAATTCTCTTTCATCACGAAGGTTTATTGCAATAACATCATGTCTTCGCTTTAATATTGACAAATATTTTTTGTAATCTTTACTATCATCAAAAAAATCGCTTACTAAGAAAATTACACTCTTTCTTTTTATGATTCTTGTTGCAAATCTTAGTGCTTCGTAAATATTTGTAGTTTTGTTTTTTGATTCGTAATAAAGCATTTCCCTAATTAATGAAAGTACGTGTCTTTTACCTTTTCTTGGAGGAACATATCTTTCAACTTTGTCTGAGAACATCAAAAGTCCTACTCTGTCATTATTATTTATTGCAGAAAACATAATTGATGCACATATTTCAATGGCAGATTCTTTTTTTTCTTTTTTTGAGCCAAATTCACCTGATGCGGATATGTCAAATAAAAAATATACTGTTAAATCTCTTTCTTCAATAAATTCTTTAACATAAGGGTGATTCATTTTTGCAGTAACGTTCCAATCAATTGTTCTGATATCGTCGCCTGGAACGTATTCTCTTACTTCAGAAAACTCTATACCTCTGCCTTTGAAAACAGATTTATAAGAACCTGATAATAGACCTTCGACTAATTTTTTCGTTTTTATTTCTACTTTTCTAATACTCTTTAGAATTTCTCTAGTCTTTTCTGTTTTAATATTTTTTGTTAGAGTTGCGGCTTCCATTTTTCATCTTTTTCTTGTTTTTTATATTTTTTTATTTTCGAGTGTGTTTCAAATATACCTAAACCGGCAAGCAGATGGTATACATTATTATGATTGCTTAACATGACATTGAAATAGTTGGTACGATTATTCGCACTACATGTAAAGGCCGGTAAGGTATTTTTGGAACAGACCGTATTCCGTCTTAATTACGGTGTTTTAATCTTCTCAAGTATCATATCAATAATTGCGTCAGACGTAATTCCTTCTGCCTCTGCTTCGTATGACAAAAGAATTCTGTGTCTCAAAACATCGTGTGCAACAAATTTAATATCTTCAGGAATCACATATCCTCGTCCATTTAGAACTGCGTTCGCTTTTGCAGCCATGATTAACCAGATAAGTGCACGCGGAGATGCACCAAAATCAATTAAATGTTTTATTTCTAGTTTGTATGTTTTTGGATTTCTTGTCGCATCAACTAATTTTGTAACGTAATCTGTTATTTTGTCATCCACGTAAACTGTTTTTACAAACTTTTGAAGCTCAATAATTTCTTTTGGCTCTAAGATTTTTTTAACTTTCGGGTCAAACGGATTTGTCATTCTTTCAATTATAATTTTAGAATCTGCTATATCTGGGTAGTCAAACAAAATTTTAAACATAAATCTGTCAAGTTGCGCTTCAGGTAACCTATATGTTCCTTCAGTTTCAATTGGATTTTGCGTGGCAAGAACTAAGAAAGGAAGTTCAAGTTCAAAAGTGTCTCCGGAAATTGTAATTTGTTTTTCCTGCATTGCTTCAAGCAACGCAGATTGAACTTTTGGTGGGGCTCTATTAATTTCATCCGCTAGAATTATATTTGCAAACAAGGGTCCTTTTTTAGTTGCGAAAGTTCCTTTGTGATTATCATATATTTTAGTTCCAACAATATCTGCTGGTAAGAGGTCTGGTGTAAATTGGATTCTATGAAACGTTGTGTTTAGGGAGTCTGATAACGTTTTTACTAGCATGGTTTTAGCAAGTCCTGGTACACCTTCAAGTAGTGCATGACCTTCAGCAGAAACACACAATAGAACTTTATCAATTATATCTTCTTGTCCCACGATAACTTTTTTGATTTCGTCAGACACTTTTTGTAGTTTTTCTGAATATTTCTTTGCATCTTCATTTAACTTTTTTATATTAGAATCCATACTCTCCCCCTCTTTGCTGTTTTTAACTCCCCTTAGTTAATATAATTCGATAGTTACTTATAAACATACCCTCTTTTCATTTTTAAACCTTATGAAATTGAGTTCTAATCAATTATCAGAAAAAGTCTCAAGAAAGAAAACTATCTTTTGGATTAGTTATCTCACCAAATCGTTAAGATTGTCTTTTTTTAAAATCAAATGATATTTTTGCTTGTTT
>JBAZVA010000030.1:0-18360 GCA_041661165.1 Candidatus Woesearchaeota archaeon
ACCATATTTTTAAGAAAAATTGTTTAATTTATAAATTTATTTATTTTTAATCACTGCGAAGGACTCAATAGTTCTTTTTTAGATTATGCGCAGTCTTATTTTTTTCTCAATTATCTCTTTCATCTTGAAAAAATCATTCTCTAGTTCTATTCGCAACTTTGGTCTGTAAAGAATTGCAGCAGGATGATATAATGGAACAACAATAAAAGCCATATCATCAATTTTAATTTCAATTGGTTTTCCATGAAGTTTAGAAATTCCCTCAATTTTTTTCATCTTATCACAATCAAATTTTGCTAATACAAATTTTGTTGAAAAATTTCCTAAAGTTGCGATAATCTTTGGTTTGATTATTTTTATCTGCTCAATTAAATATGGTGTGTGACTTCTTATTTCTTCAACACTTGGATTTCTGTTTTCTGGTGGACGGTATTTTAGAATATTTGCAATATATACGTCATCCAAAGTTAGATTGATAGAGTTTAGAAGTTTGTCAAGCTGTTTTCCTGCGGCACCTACAAAAGGATACCCCGCTAAATCTTCCTTTTCACCTGGCGCTTCTCCAATAAATAAAATTGGTGCATCCGGGTTCCCCTTACCAAACACAATATTTGTCGCCGTTTTTTTTAGTGGACACTCTAAGTTTTTTAGAATATCTTGCTTTACTTTTTCTAGCAACTCTTGCTTTGATTTAGAATTTGATTTTGACATAATTTATTTGATAAATATTGAGTTTATATAGTTTATTTGTAGTAAAAGTGTCTTTGAAAAGTCCGTTACCTGCCTTTACTTGTACTGCTAATAATTGTACGAATTAAAAGTTTCTATTGGAACTACTAACCTAAATCTGCATACTGTTCTGCTTGCTTGTAACGGACTTTTCCGATACTTTCTATTTTATTTACCATTTGTCTGAATTTTCTTTCATGCCTTTATATATCATAACGTTTTTAAAGAATAACATGCATAATATACAATATCAAACAGAACGTAGAAATCATCAAAAAAGAGGTATTGAAAACATGGTAACAGAATTCTTTGAAGTAAGACAACTTGATTATGCAGCAATAAAACCAGGTCAAAAATGGCTTTATGCAACTGATTTAAACATCAAACATACTGGTGACAAACTAAAAAGTACAGATAGAATTGACTGCGAACTTCATGATATCAAAACAATATTGGATAATAACGGAATTATATTAATCTTAGCACACAAAGGTCGTTTCAAAGATGGCGATACAGAAGAGCTGGATTTTGTGATACCGACTCTTTCTCAAAAGCTTGGTAAAGAAATAAAATACTGCAAAGAAAATTCTAATCAAACAGCAATTGATTTTGTAAATTCTCTAAAACCTGGCGATGTCGCAATAATGAGCAATGCAAGAAAAAACGAAGGAGAAGAAAAATGCGATTCTACTCTTTCTTTGCAATATGCCAAATTAGTTGGTGTTGATGGTGCAGTTGCTGTTGGTGGTTTTGGAAAATCACATAGAAAAGAAGCATCAAATTGTGGTGTACTTGAATATCTTCCTGGTTATTTAACACAAAGTCAAATTAATGAAATGAGAATGATTCAGCCTTGGGCAGGGAAAAAAGAAGGGACTTATTCTATCGCAATTTTAGGCGGAGTAAAAAAAGAAAAAATAAAAACAGGACTTGCAGGATTCTCTGAAACGTATGATTGCATTATTCCTGGCGGAATTGTTTTGAATACTATTTTGAAAGTTCTTGGATTCGAAGTTGGAAATTCTTTAATTACTGATGGAGATAAATCGTTTGAAAAAAATGTTGCACCAATAATGTCAGGACCAAATAAATCAAAAATAATTGTGCCAACTGAAGTTGTAATTTCAAAAACTTTAGATTTTAAAACTTTTGAAGATACTAAAACAATTAAAATTACTGAGGGAGTACCTAAAGGATACGTGATTGTTGATTATGTTATGCCTAAAGAAGGATTTGATGCGCTTGACAAAGTAGTAAATGAAAAAGGAAGAATTGTTGTTGCTGGAACTCCCGGAGTTTACACTTCTGGATTTAAACTTGCAACTGACGCAGTAATTGAAAGATTAAATAAACCAGGCGTGAAAGCAATTGCACTTGGTGGAGATACTGCTGCAGAAGTAAAATTTAATGGACCTGCGTCTACCGGTGGCGGATCTGCACTTTACTTTGTTGCGTATGGGACTACAGAAGTGTTTGACGCACTAAAGAAGAATAAAGAAAAGTTTAATGTTTGAAAATATTTTTTAATTTGATAAACGAAAAAACATTAATTAGTTATTTTGTTTTTTTAAGTATATATTTAGTATATTTTTAAAAAGAACTATTTCTATTGTTTACGTTCTCGCATAGATTTTTCAAAAGTGTATGGTGTAAATAAGTTGTTTGGATTATCATTATACATCTCTATTGCTTTACCAACACCTATTTTATCAATATGAGCCATTGTAACTTTGACACCATTATATGTTGGATTATTATCACAATTGTCAATTATTTTATCAATAGCCTCATCTGAAATATTCAATCCAGAATCTTTATTATATTTCTTAAACCAAAGAAAAGTAGCCGCATGAACAAATAATTCATCTTTCTTTTGCATAAATCTGATATATTGATAATAATCTGTCTTTTTAATCAGGCCATCTCCAAAAAGGCTTTTTATATGCCTTGCAGTAGAATTCTGAATACATTTATGAAGATATTCTGACACAATTGTTATATCTAAAATTTCCTCAGGATAATGTGTTGAAACAAATACAAGACCATTAACATATTTTCCAATTCTAAAATGCGTATTAGTATTTTCTTCGAATTTAAAACTAAAATTTGCACTACCTACGCTTTCTTCTTTTTCATTAACAATTCCTGCAGGAATTTCTCTCCCATATTGTTCAAAAGAGAAAGCAGTCGAATCTTTTACACCTTTGTGTGCAATATAATACATATTTATATCATTAATACCCGGTTGAATTATATCATCGATGGTATGAGGTAAGAATACATTAACATTCTTATTATTTAATTCAGAAGTATTCGCAAAATCTTTGAAATGAGCAATAACGTTTTCTGTTTTTTTTGCAATTGAATCTTCATTTACGAAATCATCAAATATAAAGAATGATTTCTTGAATAAAGTAATCTTACTTGTTTTAGTAATGGTTGAAACATCAATATCTACTAGCTTGAAATATGACCGTTTTATGCTATCCTCTTTTGATGATGAAGAAATATAGAATGAATCGTATTCACTTTTGTAATGTTTAATTACAGAATGCTTACATTTTGGTTGTTTGAAATGATTATTTGATTCTTTTAATGTAGATTGATATTGTCTTGTATTTGAAATCTCATTTAAATGAGAAATATCACGTAAATAATATGATATTATTCCAACACTCAATACAGCAGGAATTATAAACCAAAATTTGTTAAATTTTTCTGAATTATCAACTTGTTTTTCGGTATTCTTACTTTTGCTATAATTTTTTTTACTCATTATATAAAAAAATAAAAATTAATTTATAAATCTTTGCCAATTTAACTATTAAATAATGGTATCAAAGCGAAATCCATTTAAAAATGATATTTATCAACCACTAATAATTATTAAATATCAACTTTGAATATTCCTTTGACATAATCATATTTTGAAATTTTAGTCAATATATCAACATAATTTTGTGGAAGTGAGTTCACTTCTTTATCTTCGAAGGTAAAATATTGACGTATTCCATTACTTTTATCAAGGGATTTTAAAGAGTGAATAGTAATCCATTTCTTTTTCAAAGAATCCAATAATGGTTTAGAAACCGCATACGATTCTTTAATGTAATTAAACATTTCTTCATACGATTCTGGAGGATTAGAAGGACTTTTATCTCTACCAAACTGTTCATGATAACCTCTATTAAAACGTATTATGTCTCCTATTTCTATAAAATTAGATGAAGGACGTTCATCACAATTACAAACAATTCTATCCAATTTAGCATCTTTATCAAAAAAAGAAAATCTTCTAGGACTATCATGAAGTAAAACAAAATTATCATTATCATCATATAAAAAAACTTCACGAATACAACCGTTATTATCTCTAAATTCTGTTTTGAATCCTGATTTTGGATTAAATTCTGTCATGTTATCATCCCCATAATTTATTTTGAAAAAGAATTTTATATGATATATAAATCTTTTGTTTATTTAGCATTAGCTAGTAGTGATGTGGTTGATAGTGAACAGATAAGACAAATTTAAATACAAAATCATAATAATTTGTTTATTTTTTAAAACAGCGTAGTTTAATACATTTTAACCTGATTTAGAATCGAGGAATATTCTTTTAACGCATCAATTATTGCAAAAAACATTCTTCTTCTGCTTAGATTTTCATTTATCTGAATTTCAAAAAGAGTCGGCATCAAATTAGGATCTGACCTCAATAAATATAACAAAGGTAAACCGGAATTTGGATTATAAGTTTTAGAAGTTTCTCCAAATAATATATCTTGTAATAATAAAGTGTTTTTTCTTTGATTTAAAACTAAAGTATCACTATTTTGGCATTGACTTGATTTTTCTGTTCTAGGAATAAGATTTTCATTAACAGTTATCTTTAATCTTTTATTATCCAATAATTTAGATGGTTTAAGAACAATTTTCGGATTATAAAGTTTGGATAAAATATTATTTGTTCTAAGATTAGATATTAATTCCGAAAAAGTAAGACTATCACTTTTAGCATCTGATAAAATACAATTAGAACTATTTGGAGAATAATAGTCATTCCATATTTTTCTGGAATATATATCTAAAAAAGCGACAGGAGCAGCAGATAATATAGTTGAAGTCATTTCATCTACACTCATATTATCATCAAGACAAATTCCATCATTATCAGAGGTATCCCTATATGAATACCAATCATAATTATCATCTGCAACATCAAATATATTAAATTGTTTTAGTTTAACACAAGGGATGTTATATTTCTGAAGAGATTTTTTCACTAATGGAATATCTAGCACTGATTCAAGTTTTTCTGACGACGTTCTTTCATCTATATTTATCTTGGGAAATATTTCAATCAATGATATTTTCTTATCAGGATTATTTTTATTCCATTCATAAATATTATCTGTATTCATTGAATCGTTATTGAATCCGCAAGTTGCTAATCCTCCAAATTCATGTGCCGCGCCAAAAACAACAACAGATAGGGGATTTGGTCTAGATGTAATTTTTCTAATAATATGATTTTCTCTCGAGTTAAACACCAGAGAAGTATCATCTATTCTTGCTTGGTGTGCTTTTGTAAATATATCCTCATCTTCTGCAGCAGTAAGTCTTATTTTTCCTTCCTGACATAAGCGCAGTGCCCCTCCGCCATAATAATAATATTTTTTCTTAAATACATAATCATCAGATTGTTTTTTTGTATTCATACCACAATATGAAAATAAATCCTGAATATCTAAACCAATTTGTCTTGTTTGCAAAAGAGAATCCCTTTGTTGTTGTAATTTGTTTAAAGCAGTATTTGCACCAAAACTATTTGCTATTGGACCAAACCCCGATCCATTTACAAAACCGGTTAAGTTCATAACATCAGAAATCTGGACAAGACGAGCCATTATTTTTTTATCTTTTTCATTATAAGGGATATCCCAATTCATTAAAATATCTTCAAGAAGAGGTTTGTCAGATAAAATATTTTCATTCAAAGGAATAATTCCCTCAGTAAGATAATCTGCCTTTAATTTTGAACCTGAAAAAGAAGATAATATATCATAAATACTTTTTTGGCAAGAGTTTATTTTTTCAAATTCTTCTTCTCTTTGGTTAAGTGAAATAAGCGACAAGGAACCAAGTCCTGTATTTTCCTGAAGTTGTTTAATGGTTAATGAAAAATTATGTTTCTGTTTTATATGAACAAGAACATATTTTGCACCATCTACTTCGTATTTATTGTTTTTACTTGCACCGGACAATGTAGTAGGAAAAGTTCTTAAAATTCTGTTTGCGTTTGAAATAAATTCCACATTTCTTTTTGAAACAGTCAATCCATTTTGTGTATAATTGCTATATAAGTTATCTTCTTTTTCTTTTCTTCTGATTTGTTTTGCAATTTCTATGTTTTTTTCTTTTTGTCTTTCAATGGCTCTTTTATTTCTCTTAAATTGTTCAACTTGTGAATAAGATAATACACCATCAACAGTAGTGTCTAAAACTCCATACTCAGATAGATCAAGAGTTACCTGATTGTAAATAGAAAGAAATTGCGAAAAATCTTCTTTTTGTTTTTTAGTTTTTATTAATTGTTTAAGATAATCATCAAATAAAGTCATGTGACCAAAACCGTTTTTAATATCTTTTGAATCTCCAATTTTATCGCAAACAATCTCCATCATTGAAACAAAACCAAGTCCTGAGCTTATATATCCTTTATCTAAGAAATTTTTATTTAGTGCATCTTTTATTTCTAATACTGATTTCTCATATATGTGTTCATAATTTGCATCGTTTCTAGAGGCAACGCCACTATTTATTAAATTTCTAATTATGTTTGAAGCAATTATTGGATTTGATATTTCTGCCCTATAATTAAAAAATTTTTGACCATCTTCATCTCTTTGGTTACTATTTGATTTAAATGCAAGTTCCCTTATTGCAGACAGAACATATTTTTCATATAAAGCGTCCTGCTCATTAAATTTCTTATCCTGATTTGAGTCTATCAACAACAGAAGAGAATCTTTTGAAAGGTCTTTTAACTCTTTTATATCTGTAAATTTTTTTCCAAGTTCAATATTTCTGTGTATATAATAATCTGCATCTGGATATGGCATACAATTTAAATGATAAAATATACTAGGATCTTTATAGGGAGGTATGTTATATGGATGTGCATTGAAATCTTTATGAGGTTTTGCAGATATATTTTGACATAATGCTAGTGTACCAAATAAAGTTCCAAGAACGATTTGTTTTGCCTTTTTCTTCAAATTTGATACTTTGACCATGATATTGAAAGATAAAATAAGTTTATAAACCTTATTCTTTTTACTATTGTATAGTAGTATGAATTTTCAAAAGAATAATCATACATTTCAAAGAATGACATGCTTAATTTCAGTTAGAAAATCAGACACTAATACAAAAGCAGTATTCTATCCATCTGCCAATAATTTTTCGACTTTTAAAAAACAGTTTACCCTTTACATTTCATTTTCTAATTGTAAAAGATAAAATTATTTTTACTGGAGAGTGTTTGAGGCATTAAAGAAGAATAAGGAAAAGTTTAATGTGCAATAAATAATTTTTAATTTAAAAATATTAAAATTATTTTTTCTTTGGTTTTAATCCTATTGCTTCAGCCATATATTCATGTGATGGTTCAAGAAAAGTAATATGAAAACAACCGACATAAGCACAATTGGCATTTTCTGCTTTAACCACTATATCTTTTTTTGCAGAAACATAACATTTCGCTAAATCAGGAGTTTGGAATCCACCCGAAAAATTATTTGTCGTAGAAAGAGTTACTGCTTCATAATCATTTAATTTAAAATCGTGTAAATTAGCAATATCAGTTAAACTACATATTGATACTTTTAGCTCGCTCATTTTAATCACCTTGAATATATTTAAGAAGAATCAGGAAATATATAAATGTTTCTATGATTAACTACTAGTTAATAGCATCATAACATATTTTAAATAAATGCGTCTTTAAAATTTAAAAATTAAACAATAACTCCTTTAACAATCGCAATAAGACCACCAGACATCATCTCAACTGCAACCGCAGTCAAAAACAATCCCAAAATTCTAGAAACGATATTAACAACACCTGGATTAATTTTCTTAATCAAAACAGACATTAAAAAGAAAACAGCACCAACAATTAGAAATGCAGCAGTAATATTAATTAAAATTGGAGTTCTTCCCATTTCGTTTGCTTTTAATGCAATGTAAGATATTGTTGCTGGACCTGTTAGCATTGGTGTTGCAATTATTGAAATCAAATGATCTCCTTTTTTATCAACCTTAAGGTGGTCTTCATCTTTTGCACGAATCATATCAATTCCTAAAAGCAAAAGTACGATTCCCCCGGCAATTCTAAATGCGTCAAGTGAAACACCAAACAAATTAAAAAGAACATTACCTGATAATGCAATAACCATTGCAATTATGTACGCAGTCAACGTTGATAAAAGTGCAATTCTCTTTACATTCATTTTCTTTTTACTTGCAGCAACTAAAAATGGAAATGATGATAATGGATTTAGAAGTACAAAAATCTGCATAATAATTACAAAACTTATTATTTGAAATTCACCAGGTATTGCCATTTTACATCACGAAATTTAACATCATAAAAATATCATTTTACAGGATTCATCAGTATTTCAAATTTATTATAATAAATGATATCTGCAGTTTTCATTAATTCGTTAATGTATACGTTTTTTAGTTCTTCTTTTCTTAAATCTACAAGAGTAAGACGCACAGATTCATCTATTTCTTTTTGAGTCAGATTCTTCCCCATTGTTTGTTTTTCAATAAAGTCTTTGTTGTTCGTAATGAAATCAGAAATATCTTTTTCTGTTACATTTATGAACATTAATTCTTTCTCAAATAATTTTTGAATCATAAGCGTATGTTCTAAATAAATTTTAAAATCAGGAATAGAAATACTTTGTTCTGCTAAAATTCTTTCGAGTGAATTATAAGTCATGCCATTATATTTGTTATAAAAATCATTAATATCCTGCGGGGACACTTTTATTCTATCTTCGTTTGCTTTATTTACTAACAATTCGTATGCGATTAATTGTTTTAGAACATCAACTTCTTTTATTACACCTTTATGCGGCTGAGACTGCATAAAATTGGTCCATTCTGAAACTTCTTGCAACGTAATTTTTTTACCATCAATATCTGCTGCCAAGAGGCTTACATCTATTTTAGCATTTTGACCTGAAATAACCGAAAAAATAATAAAAAACATTATTAATGCAAATCCACATATTATGGCAATCAATGAGATTTTTCTAATTTTTCGTTTTTGTGCTAAAAGCTTTTCTTTTTCATCACCAATGTTAAACAATTTTTCTATTCTTTTATCTATATCTTTCTTTTGAGAATCAGTGGTATTAGCATCAGAAACTACTTCTTGTTTGTTTTCGACTTCTTCCTTTTTTTCAAAGTCTTTTTTAATTTCAGAAAATGCATTTTCTTTCTTAGTCATTCCACACCTTACTTTAAATCCCTCTTTTTAAATAGAAATAGTAAAAGTGCATATATAAATGTTGCGAAGATTAAGGCTCTGTAGAAAACATTCGCCTCAAGTGAGTTAAATATTTTGTAACTTTAAAAGTATCCGTGTGTGCCGGCTCTCTTGCGCTTGCAAAATAGTTCTTTTCATCCTCACTAACGGTGAAAGAATAAATAATATAGTGTCAATAATAGTATATGCCGGCGACAACGGACACTTTGTAATAACTGATCTTAATCACACCCACTATTTCTAAAATAATTCATTTGAAAGTTACAACACAATCTTTAAATGAATTTTGTCCCTCATTAAATGTTATGTTAGACATTGTACTTGGCAGAAAACCTTCTGATGTAAGAAAATATGGAACAAGAGGAGCAATACTTCTTGGAAAACATTACGTTAAAATGGGAGAGACAACTGCATTATCAAACCCTGTTTATATGGACATTTCTGCAGCACACGCTGTTTTTATTTGCGGTAAAAGAGGAACTGGAAAATCATATGCGATGGGCGGAATTGCTGAAGGACTTGCAACAATTGATCCAGATATTGCACAAAACATTGGAATAATTTTACTTGATGTAATGGGAATATATTGGACAATGAAATATTCAAACCGTAGCGATGATGCATTACTAGCTGAATGGGGACTTTCTCCAAAACCTTGCGATATAAAAATTTATACTCCATATATGGCATACGACGAATATAAGAAAAAAGGAATGCCAACAGATGTTAGTTTTTCTGTTGCAGTAAATGAATTGACTGCTGAGGACTGGGCACTGACTTTTGATATTGATGTCAATTCTCCAATGGGAGTTTTAATTGAACGTGGATTAAACGAACTTGTAAGACTTGGAAAACCTTTTGACATTGGACAAATAATTGACAAAATGCAAAAAGATTCTAAAGCAGATCAATTAACAAAAGATGCTGCAGAAAACAGATTTCTTGCTGCAGAAGAATGGGGAGTTTTTAAAAAAGATGGAACTCCATTAAAAGATTTAGTAAAAGGAGGACAGGTAACTGTACTTGATGTTTCGTGTTATGCGACACAACCAAACGGATGGAAAATACGTTCTCTAATTATTGGACTTGTTGCAAAAAAATTATTTTTAGGTCGTATGCTTTCAAGAAAAGATGAAGAATTTTCTAAAGTTTCGCAATCTGAAAGTTATTTTTCGTCTGGAGAATTCGATCAGAAAATGAAAGATCCAATGATTTGGCTTGTCGTTGATGAAGCACATGAATTTTTACCTAAAGAAGGAAAAGTCGCATCGTCTGACGCGCTTGTAACAATACTTCGTGAAGGTAGACAGCCAGGAATTTCACTTATACTTGCAACTCAGCAACCAGGAAAAATTCATACTGATGTAATGACTCAATCTGATATTGTTTTGTCAATGAAACTTACAACGAAAATTGATATTGATGCATTATCTTTACTTATGCAGTCATATATGAGAAGTGGAATTGATAGATATTTTGAAGAGTTGCCAAGAGTTCCTGGAGCGTGCGTTGCATTTGACGATTCTAATGAAAGAATGTTTCCAATGAGAATTAGACCTAGATGCACTTGGCATGGAGGATCATCGCCTTTTGCTTTGAAAGAAAAGAAAAAGATGTTTGGGGAATAGTGTTTTACTTATTATCAAATAGCATGTTAGGTTTTCATTCTATAAAAAATGTTTATTTTTTTGAAATTATTATAAACTGAACAACTAAGATAGTACTAAGAAGTAGCAATAATGATAATATTTATAAACTGATTCTGAAAATTTAAAATGATGCAATATAATTCAATTTTTGATAAAATAATAAACCAATATCCGTCTATTTTTGATGAAGGCGTTGTACTTGATGATTATTTTGGAACATTAGAAACCGTCATTGATGATTTATCTCATGTTATTTCAAAACAAAAAGAAGGTATTGAAAATTCATTAAATGAAAATTTAATTCTTGCACTACATCCACCAAGAATAACTAGAGTAATAATGAATTATAAGATTGAAAAACCACATGGAGAAGACTTAAAATTTTTATTAATGTATTCAAAAAGACTTGCATTAAACTTGTATCAGAATAGTAAAAACCATTATGATGATTTATCGAAATTTAAAAAAATGATATTAAGACACAATTATGATAAATTACTTAGTCAAGAAATAAATCATACTTTTGATAAAAGTACTTGGAAAGCAACAAATCCAGAATTTTCTAAAGTTACTGCTGAGAAAATTGCAAAACAAACAAATGGAGAAAATATACTTTTCATTGCATTTGGACATGGTGGAATTCCATCTGGAATGGATGTTTTTTTAAGATATGAGTCTCTTGCTAAGAAAGAAGGACTTTTTTACATTACCAGATTCTCTGTACACAAGTCACATGATAAATTTCCAAATTTAGAGAATGACGAAATAGAATATTTAAAAAAGCATGCAAACCAATCAACAATTATTCTTTATGATGAAGATGTGGCAACAGGCGAAACTATGAAAGTCGCATACAAATATTTTTCAGATATTGTTTTTAAAGGTAAAAAAATATTACCGTTTGCAAATTCAGATTTTTATGGTATGATGGATTATATTTGTTAACATATTAACTATAAAAGTTATTCTAGTAATCAAAAATAATTAGAAATCAATTTGAATATAATAAAGAATAATTTGTAATTATAAATAATTTAAAAGAATTGAAAAGTGTCTTTTATGTTTTCTTTCATCTTCTATATATTGACTGGCAGTGATATCTTGTTTTGAATGTGTAACAATCAAATCAATTGTTCTTGAACCAGGATACATAATTTTGAATACTTTATCTTTTATGTTTGGATTTAATGATGACAATATAGGACATCTTGACTCTTGTTCATACACTCTAAAACCATCAACATGTAAACTATTTTCAAAATTATTTGTTATTTTAGAATATCTTTTCCCTAAATTTCTATCAGCTACAATTAATCGTAAATCGATGTCTTCTTCATCTTTTGAAATTACAATTCTTTCTTTTTTCAAATTTGCTTTGAATTCTGAATCATCCTCACAAATTTCTCCAAATGATTCTACCCCATAAGGACGTAGACCGCATAATTCATCTATATTTGGATTTTCTTTTGAACGATATCCTTTAACAACACTTCCAACAGCAATAATAACATATCCTATTTTATCAGTTAAATTCCAGCCAATATTATTACAAAGACGAATAATTGCTTTTTCTTCCTGTGTGGAAAGTAATTTACCGAAATAATCATGATTTGGTATTTCTACTTGTAAAAGAACTTTGCTTCTTTCATCTCTAAGTATTTCGTTAGCATCTTGAAAGTTGAATGGTTTTATGAGTTCTACAGTATCCATGATTTCAAACTAAAAAGCCATTAAAATGGATATAAATATTTGTATTCACTATTAGTAAATAAATCATACAAAAAAAGTGTATTTTGAACATTCTCTCTGCAAGATGAAAAGCATAATAATATATAGATACATCTTCTAATTTCAATATAATGAAACAAATTAAGAAAAACATAAACACTCAAAAATACTGGAATAATATATTCAAAAAAGAAAAATTCGGTATTGGAAGAGAATTTTTATATTCTTCTGTTGCGAAGTTCATCAAAGATGAAAATAATAAATACAAAAATAAACAATCGCATATTCTTGATATTGGATGTGCATTAGGACATGGAACCATAAGAATACAAGAGGTTTTAAAGAATTCTCTTGTCGATGCGTGCGATTTTTCAGATGTCGCAATAAAAAAAGCAAAAAATAATTATAAAAACATTAATTTCTTTGTTCATGATGTAAATAAAGATAAGTTGACGAACAATTATGATATGATTGTTATGATTGAAACGTTAGAACATCTAGATAATCCAATTAAAGCGGTTAAAAAATATTTGAAATGTTGTAAGCAAATGATAATTGTTACTCCATACGACGAACGGAATGATGAAAATAAGGAAATATCTGCTGAGCATACACATTCGTTTGACGAATTTACATTTAGTAAAATAAAAGAGTTTAAGAAATTTTCAATATTTAAAATTCCTAATACTAATTTGAATATGATTATTTATTTCTTTTCATAATAAGATATAATTTGAGAAGAAGTTTTTAATTTGTCAGATAAAGTGTCCATCCTATTCCAAAGACTCACTATTCGACGTGAATTTTTCTTTGTCAAAACTTCCATTGATACTTCTTTTCTTCTGATTGAGCAAGCATAAATCCCACCAATATCACAAATAATTTCTTTATCCTGTTTTTCTATTAGATGAGTATTAGTTAATCCTTTTTCTTTTAAGAATTCAGCATACCCTTTTTTTCCTAGCAATTCTAATACAATGTGAGATTCTTCATGAGCTTTTTTAAATGTGAAAGTGGGTTCTTCTAAAGTACTTGATATTATCACATATGAATCAATAGTTCTATTTTTTTTATAAGCATCCAGAACCGAAGAACATTTTTCATTATCCCCATTTTCAATAAAAAAGGTATTATATGCTCCTTTCATTTCACTACTTGCAAGATTAAAGTCATTATTTCTTAATATTCTCAGATATCTATCTACATATTTCTCAACATCCCTAGTAGTGATAAAATGATATTGAAAATTATTTTTTAAATTTAAGGTTATTCCAAGACTACGAAATATAACAGGATATCTTTTTTCTATTTTGTTCATATAGCATCATATGACTTTTAGAATTTATAATTGTTACTATTTTTAAGTAATCATAGAAACACTATTGACATTTATCAAGAATTTCTAAGCATAGTCTTAATCTTCTTAGCGTCATTAATAATATCTTTTAGAACATCAGCAGTAATGCACTCTTTTCCATCGCTTTGTGCATTATCAGGGTCGTAATGTGCTTCAATAATTAGTCCATCTGCACCTGCGGCAATTGCAGCCAAACTCATTTGTTTTACAATATTTCTGTCCCCTGTTGCGTGACTTGGATCAAAAATCACAGGAAGATTACAAATTCGTTTTAGAACACAAATCGTGTCAATGTCTGATGTATATCTAAGATATTTTGTCGGTTCAAAAGTTCTAATTCCTCTAAGACACAAAATAACATTTGGATTTCCGTTTTTCACAATATATTCAGCAGCACCTAAAAATTCATCTATCGTTGCAGACTCCCCACGTTTTAATAAAATAGGAATACCTTTTTCTTTTGTTCGTTTTGCAACTTCTTCTAAGAATCCATAAGATTTCATATTTCGTGTACCAATTTGTACAATATCGGTGCATTCAACAACATAATGTAATGTATCTTTTTCTTCTTCTACACCTTTGTAAACGTGTTTATGAAGTCCCGTTGATTCTGTTATTATTGGAAGTCCTATTTCTACTGATGCTTCTTTTAAAAATTTTAATCCGATTGTTCCTAGTCCTTGAAAAGAATATGGATATGTTCTTGGTTTGTATGCGCCACCTCTTAAAATTTGCGCACCTGCTTTTTTTACTTCTTTTGCAATCTTTAAAATTTGCTCTTTGTTTTCTATAGAACAAGGTCCTGCCATGAAAACTAATTCATCGCCACCGATTTTTATTGTTTCATTTGCTGTATTTACTTTAATCTCAATAATTTTTGTTTTCTTCTGAAACTCTCTTGAAATCAAAGTATATGTATCTTTTAATTTGTGGATTTCTAAAACTCCTGAAAGACCAAGAATTTCATCATGTGCTAAAGTTTTCGTGTCACCAAGAACAATTATTAATTCACCATCAGAACCTTTTGTATCAACACATTCCATCTGTTTTTTTTCAAAATATACCAATATGTGTTTTTTTTGTTTTTCTGTAACGTCTGAATTTAAAGTTATGATCATAATAATTTAGAATAATAATGCCTTTTTAAAGTTTGTCTTAACTTGGGTGCTGTTCGAAAAATCTTTACCAGCAAGCGAACTTGTATGCATTGTAATATGCTCATTCTATCATTACTATAATTCGTACAATTATAAGTACTATGTGTAAAGGCTGGTAAGAAGATTTTGAACAGCACCACATTAATATAAAAATCTATCTAACTTCTGCGACAAATATTGGACTTTGATAAAACATCCTTTTTTTAATTTCCGACATACTAAGTCCACTTATTTCATTTCTGTATTCTACAAGTTGTTTATATTTAGTTCTATCTTTTAATTCTTTCAATTCTCTATCAACAAGCATCAAAGTTATCATTTTTGCAATCATTGCAGTATAGTTGCTTTCCCTAAATCTAGACTGTGGTGTTGATAATATTTCTTGATATTTTTCATCAAGAGTCTTTTGTGTTGACTTTGTAAGGGCCAATCTGTAAAAATTATTTTGTAAATAACTGCACAATAAAATCTTATTTGTTAATTCCTTATCTTTGCTTGCTTCATTTCCCAAATAAAAAAACAGTTCTGAACATAATCCTACTCTATCTAAATCCAAAGTATTTTTTGTAGTTTTTAATTTTTTTCTCGTATCAGAAACCGGAATATACAATGGATGCGTCTTTTCTAAACAATTCTCTAATTGTGTTAAACCTAATTCAGTTTGTGCGTACATGAATGCGGCAAGCATCTCTGGGTTTCTTAATGTTTGTCCTAAATAATCCAATTTGTCTTGCCTATCGTGTGCTTCTTTTCTTTCTTGTATAATTCTGTTTTCTAATTCTATCTGTTCGGCAGTTACTTCTGGAAACACTAACTGTGAAAATGTAGCTGCCGCAGCAGTTAATCCAATTAATGCTATTGTTCTTAAATTTGTGCCCATCGCACAAGCATATTACATTAGAAACATATAAATCTTTCGTAGTATTTACCACTTTTAATAAACAACAAAAAATGTAAAAGAAAGTACATTACATTTTTAGAAATTAAGAATATTGAAACCAGTCAAACCTGAGATAATACCCAAAATAAGCATAAATAATCCAAAGACCATCAAAAGTATCCCCCATAATCTGATTCCTTTTATGCCACCTTTTTCGCTTCCAGCCAACTCCTCTGCACTTTTAAACCCAAAATAAGTTGATTGTCTCCACAAAGGAACTTTAGCAAGAAGTCTTTTAAGAAAAAATAGTATCACACCTATTACTAGGTTAATTATTCCTATTCCCACGCCAAGAATCATTGATTCGTTGATCACCATATTTAGTTTCTATAATACTCAAGTATAAAAATGTTCCCATCAATAATTTATTTATAATTATTTACTCTATCATCGTTTCTCTGCAAATAGGCATCCCTTGATTTTTCAAGCTCATCGGTTTTCTTTTCAAGTTCTGTTTTTTCATGAACGTCTTTTTTTAAATCTTCAAGATTTGGTTTTTTGTTCGGGTCTATTTTTGTGTTTGTTTCTGTCTTTAAATTATCAACACCTTGTTTTTGACTTAACATAGAAAAAGCCAAATCTCTATCTTTTTTTAATTTTGCTTCTGCAATTAGTTCATCAGAAAATTTATGTTTTAGTTTCATATAAAAATATAAAACTATTAAAACGCATAAAACAGAAATAATTACAATTCCTTTTGTAAGTCCGTCAACTATTCCTGCACTTCTAATTCTAAGTTCTTGCAATTGATATTGAAAATCGCTCATTGTATAAATTAATTTTACCTTGAATTGTTTTGTGTATAATGCACCTTGAAAATCTTTTATTTTTAATATTACATCTTGTTCTCCTTCTTTGAATCCTTTTGTTTTTCCCGTTAGCCTGACGTTTAATTTTTCATCATCAATAATCATATCAAATTGTTTTGAACTCATTCCAAATAAACTTACTGCTTCAAATGTAACATTTTCATGTAATTTATCTGACTTAAATTCTATATCTATGTTTATATCGTCACCAACATTTAATGTTGATGGAACATTCGTTGATACTACAAAAGATTTTGCTTCGTTAATTTTCGAAGACATTATTTCTTTATTCCTTCAATTCCTGTTGACATTTGGTCAAGACATGCAGTATCTTCTTTTAAATTAAGTTTTGTCTCTGTTTTTAACATTGATTTTAAATCGTCCATGAATGCAGTATAATTTGAAGCGCCTTCTGTTGTTCCATTTGTATTTCCACCAAAACCACCAAATGGAAGAACTCCATTTTGAGCACAACTATTTACTTCTTTTGTTATCCAATCAGAACACGAAACTAAATCGCAAGTTCTTGCAGAAATTTGAATATTATTGATATCAAAAGTTTCTCCTCTTATTGGCTGCCCGTCATTTATTTTATATTCAACATAAGTAGGATCAGAATCTGTATCAGTACCTTTTTTCATTTGAAGTCCCTTTTCTGTTATTTCAAACGTTGGTGCTTTTGGTGCTTCATTTATTATTTCAAAAGAACTTGAGACTTCTTTTGCACAGCATCTATCGTTACATGCTTTAACTATCCATGTATGAATTCCGGATTTTAGGTTTTCTTCTAATTTAGGACTTTCTGTTTCATAAAAATTTCCACCGTCAACACTTAATGCAGTATAAACCGCATCTTCTGCAAGCCAAGAAAGTTCTGCCTTTGTATCGTGAATTGTTTTTAATTCGTAAAGCATTGGTCTTGATGGCGGATCACAAATTGATAAACGTATATCGTAAGGAAGTTCTGTTGCAACTTCTGTGTTTGTGTTAAGAACATCTTTGTAATATGTATAAATTGTTAATGTGTCATTCACTTTGTAACTTAAATCTGTTTGAAAATATCCGTTTGCATTAATTGTTTTTGTACATGTGCCTTCACAATCTGGATTATTATTCATAATTGAAATTTTTAATTCTTCTTGGGAAGGAATATCGTTAATCATACCAATTAAAGTTTGTGAGAATACTACGAATGAGCACACTGTTGAGAGAACTATAACTAGAACGAATACGAAAATAAACCTGTTAAGACTACACCTCTTTTTCAATATTTCCCCTAAATATGATAGAAAGTAGGTATTTAATGTTTAAAAAGGTTGTTTTAGCATACTAACGTGAACCCTCCTTATTGTCATCGCATATCTACCCTCATTAGCAGCAAGCAGACCATCTACGCGAGTAAATTCTTCTTTAGAATATGCG
>JBAZVA010000031.1:0-17095 GCA_041661165.1 Candidatus Woesearchaeota archaeon
ATTTTAGATAAAAAAGAGGTTGTTTATTCAATGTGAAAAAATGGCCATTAAATTTATAAGATTAATTCCGAAAATTCCTGTTTTCAAAAGAGATATGTATCATATTCCTGAGAACTATTCTAAATCTTATGAACAAAAAAGAATAACTGATTCTGATGAACAGAAAGCCTTTTTTTATCTAACACAATTTGGAGGATTCAGGTTTAGAAAATTACCTTCTTATTTTAAAGATAAACCTCAGTTTTTAGAAAAATGGTTCAAATCGAAAAGAGAATATGGTTTTTCTCAGTTTAAAGCAAATACTAATTTTATCAAAGAATTTGGTAATATTGAACTTGAACCTTTACTAAAAAAACGTTGCAGTGAAGCTTGTTATGAAGATAAATTTTTATTAGAGAATGGTTTTTCATTAAAAGAAGCCAAAGAAATTGAAGCCTTTTAAAGAGAGTTAAATGAGTTTTATTCAAAAATAAGATTATCATTAAATGCTCCACGTTCAGGTATTACTTGTGAGAACAGAATAGATTTGTCTAAATTTGATTCTATTCCTCAATTTCAATATAAGCCAATGTCTGGTGGTAGACTTTTTCATTCAGGAGCTGGAAGTTCATATCAAAGAATATCTGGTAATTTAAGACCTTTTTTAAAAATAAATAGAAAAGAAACAATAGAAATAGACATAACTGCGGCAACAATACAATTTTTAAGTGTTGTTTCAAAAAAATATTTAGGTAAAAATTTGTTGTCAAAAAGATATTTATCTTTTGAAGATCCATATCAATTTTTTTTAACTAGACTTAATTCAGATTCTTTTCAAATGCAGTATGGGCAGAATGAACAGATTTCCAGGGATTCTCTGAAAAATATAATCTATACTCTTGCATATAGTCCTTCAAGATTTGAGAAATCTTATGTTAATAGATGTTTGAGACTTTTAGGACAAAGATATTCTTATTTGGATTTGAAAGATGAATTTCCAGAATTTTGCGAGTTGATACATAAATTGAAATTTATTCCTTTACCGGAATGTGGTGATAAAAACCATCCTTCATATTTGCTAATATTCAAAGAGGAAAGTAGATATGCAAGAGAAGTGCTAAAGAGAGGATGTTTGGATGAAAAGTTTCCAATACTTCCATTACATGATTCTTTTATAACTCCAAAAGATTGTTATTCAAAATTAGAAAAAATTATTTGTGATGTTTCAAAAGATTTATATGGTCATGTTCTTATGCACAAAAGAAAATTTTAATTTTATCACAATAAAACACTTATTCAAGTAAAATCTATATTAAATCCATATAAAATAATCAAAGTACCCTATTCGAAATTTCTTTTTGATGTAAAAAATTATCAAATACTTTATATTCGTAATGTATGATATAACATTATTCACTTCTTTTAAGCGGGTATTATGATAATTTTGTGATTGAATATAAGATGAAACTATGAACAAATTAAAAAAATATTATGATAAGTTTAAGTATAGATTGACACATAATCTAAAAACTCATTTATCTGATTCTACTGCAATTCTTATAGAATCTACACCATTATTTGCCGCAGTTGAAATAAATTTGTATCATATGTCAAATGATGTATCCCAAAACGCAAGATTAATTGTTGCAACAGGTACAATTGCAGGCTTTGGTTGGTTATATGGAAAAGGAAGAGATGTCTGGAAAGATAAATTTCATATTACTCATGACACGAAAGAAAAAATAAAATCATATCATGATCTTGCATATGCATTTACTTTTAATTTATTAGTGTCTCCTTTTATTTATTATTTTTCAGGTTCAGATAATATTAAACAAATTGCGATAGGTACTTTGGGTGGTGCAGTATCTGGAGCATTAAATGGAGTTCTTCTAGGACCTACAATTGATTCATACCGATATTTAACTGGAATAGGAAAGACTTATTCAAAATATTATCCTGACTTTCTTAAAAGACAAAGTCCAAAAGTAAAAAAATTTATTGCGGCAGGTTTGCTTGCAGCATCTATTGGGCTGACTTATCTTGTATATCATCCTTTCAATAGTACAAAATTAAAAACAGAACAAAAATATGAAACACAGTCATTAGAGAACATACTCACTTTAGATTCGCAAAATAAAATAACTTATTTCTTACAGAATAATTATTTACTCAAGTAAAATCTCAATTACCTTAGCAAATGCAGGTCGAGTAATTAGAACACCCATGGTTGCACCAATTATTGTAGTGATTGCAAATCCTTTTAGTAATCCAGCACCAGACCAAAGTAATGGAATCATTGCAACCACAATTACTGCATACGCACTAAAGATTACAAAGAATGCATTTTTCAAACTTCCAAGAAAACTAGAGCTTTCAGAAACTTTTTTATTTCTGTTTTTCAAAATTTCATCAATCATAACAATCTGGTCGTTAGTACCAGTACCAATTGTAATGATAATTCCTGCAATTGCAGCAATATCTAAAGTAGCTCCAAGTATTGAAGTCATACCAAGTAATAAATAATTTCAAAAACTAAAGTCAAAATAATTGGTATTACTACAGCAATTACTCTGTATCTTATGAAAATTAAAAGTGCTACTATTAATATTGCAATTGATCCGACAAATAAAACATTTTTCAAGAAATTTGAACCAAGAGTTGGTGATACTAAATTTGTATTTACAATAGTTAATTTATAAGGAAGCGAACCTGATATTAATACACTTTGCATTTCTCTCATTCTTTTTAGTGCATCTTTTGTTGCTTCTTGTTCATCTTTTCCAACACCAGAACCGGATATTTCTATATTGGTAGAAACTTTTCCTTTCAGTGAGCCATCAATAGTAAGCGAATCAGTTAATTTTTCATCAAGATAAAAATTAATATTATCAGTTAATCTTTTTTGTCCATTCTCGTCTGTTATTTCATCAATTTCACTTGTAATGCTTGCAAATCTTTGTGCAGCAACACTTGATAATGCAATAGAAAATCTAAATCTACACATTGTGTTTCCTGAACCATCTGAAAGTGTTCCGCAAGGTTTGTAAGGATCAATTCCGGAACAATCTGCAGTTTTACAAATATAAGTAATATCTCTTTCTCCACCTAAAAATACTGTTTGATTTTTTATTGTTGCTTCAAATTTTCCTTGACTAGATAATAATCCAATTACTTCTTCTTCATCTGCTCCTGCAATTTCTACAGAAATATATGTAGGCATTCCACCTAAAATTGCAGGTTTATCATTAATTACTCTTACAGATAATTCAGTAAGTCCATAAACATTAAGTCTTTTTTCAATATTTTCTGCAGTGATTTCAAAAACAGATTTTCTTTCTTCATCAGAAATATTTGAATTTTCAGGAATTGCGGGTTTTAATATTACACGAGTTCCTCCAGAAATATCAAGACCTCTTTTTAAATTGTTAGTTGGTCTATTGTAAACTTTAAGTCCAATGTTTCCATTTTCAGGAACATCAACGGAATATAATCCCTTTGTTGTTCTAATTTGAATTTTTTGTCCCGGGATTTTTGATTTCATAAAATTATCATAATCATTAATATTTGAAATTTTTGTTGTGTCCATTTGTGTAATTGCTTCTTTTTGAGTCGGCCATACATTTCCTTCAGGACTTCTCATACCAACATTATATGCGCTACTGTTTAGCGATACAGAACGAACTGCAACTCCGCCATCAAATACTGGATGTATTGCAACAATTGCAAGTAAAACTACTATAATTAAAAGAATCATTCTAAAATTCGTGAAAAGAGCTTTTGCTTTACTCATTTTTTATGCTCTCCTTTTTTTTCTAAATACCATCTTAATATTCCAGTGTTAAGAAGCCAAGTATTAACAACATCCATAATTAAACCAATCATAACAACAAGCATAATTTCTTTTAATATTGCTGATGAAGTTAAAAAATAACAAAGTACAACAACAACAAATGCTGTTGAAGTCATCATAAGACCTGTTTTTATTGATTCAAGTATTCTATCTAAAACAGTTCCATTTTGTTGTCTTAAAACTTTTGATGAAAGCAAAATATCTGTATCAACTGAATAACCTATAAGCATAATGAATGCAGCAATTGATGCAGAACTTAAAGTTACTCCCATGATATTTAATATTGCCATTGTTTCTGTGATGTCCGCACATACACATAATATGACTGCAATTGATGGAACAGGAACTTTGTATATAATAAAAACAGTTACTGCCATGAAAATAAATGCTACAATAAGTGCAATAATTAATTGTTTGAAAAACATTGCTGAAAAAGTAGATTCTACTTCATTCATTTGATAGTTATCTTTTCCTTGAAACGAAATACTATATTTAGTAGAAATAAAATCTAAGAGGTCACTTCCTGTGACATCTGAAGCATAAATAGTTGTTGCCTGATATGAACCATCAAGAGTTCTAAGTGTAGTGACTTGTGCTGATGAATCAATAAAATTTAATTCAATATCTTTTTGTAATTGATCATTACTTACAGGTATTGGCATATAAATATCAAGTATTAAACCACCTTTTAGTGTAACTCCTCTATTCATGAATTCTCCTGTTGTTGCATATTTGAATCCTAAAAGTGCAATAGTAACTAGAATAAGTAATATTGGAAAAATCATTATTTTTTTATATTGTTTGTCATAGAATCTTATTATTGGATTACTTATTTTGTGATTTTCATGATGCACAATATGACCATTGGATTTTTTAATGTGGGATTGGTGTCCAAATACCCAAGAATTATCCTTTGAATTCCCTTTTTTATCAGTTTTATCCATTTACCCACTTTTCGTAAACTTTAAATTATAATTATCAAAAAATTTGGATAATATATAAATCTTGTGGATTGTTTGGGTTTTGTAGAATTGTCTTTCAACCAGCCTCCACATATAATGTAAATAATTGTGCTAATTAGAAGTTCCGATTGGAACTGGACTAATATATTGCATACTGTTCTGCTTGCTGCTAAAGAAGGTAGATAGAGTATAAAAGTAGTTAGGGTTTCATATTAGCCATTTAAGAGGATATATTTATAAACAATACAAATATATTATTCAATGTAGTTTTAATTATATTAAGGGGTGTGTGACCTTTTGGACGAAGTTACAATAGAAAAAATAGCGGAAATTATAGGTAAGTCAAAAAAGGAAAAGGATGATACTTCTAGAAAGCCAAAAAAACAAGAAGATATTTTTCAAAGTATACAATTAATCAGAAAAGCTACAAAAAATAGAAAAAACGATCTTGAGAAAAAAGACAAATCAGAATTAAGCGATGATGAAAAAATAGAATTGAATCTTCTAAAAAAAGATACTTTATACGAAACATACATGCGAACATTAAATCAAGCGGATATTAGTTCTTTTTTGGGTATGGATAAACCTGTAAATTCAGGACATATTATTATTGAAGAAGCAAATCTTCGTCCAGATAAAATGTATTTTTGGCTTTTGGATTTTACGTCATCTGGGTTTAATATGAAATATAAAGATGTAATAAAAACTGAAGATAGTGTTTCATTTGGTGCGATGAGTCAATTTGGAGGACAGCACAATCAAATTCGTGGTGGAAAACAACAAGTTGCACAACAATATTTAAAAACTATTTCTGAAGTTATGCGTGGATTATTTCCTTTGCTATACGAAATAAAACAAAGTGATGAATTAATTTCATTGTTTAATGCAGCAAACAAATTAAATGAAACTGGTAAAGATGGCAAAATTGCATATTCTAGAGCGAAATTTGAGACAAAAGATGAAAATATTCAGAAAGAAATTAATGTCGCTTTTTCTGCAGAAAGAACATTGCGAGATAAATGGGCAAGTGAATCTGATGGTGGAAAATTATTTACGTTTGCAAAACCACAATCTCAGCAAGGTCCAGGTTATGTTCTTTTACCACATTGGTTTTTTTCAGTAAAAATAAGGGCACCAGAAAAAAATAGTACAGAAACTTGGCCAACAGTAATAAAAGAAGCTACAGATTTACTTGTAAAAAATAATTCTACTAATAATGAAATTGCAAATGTACTTGGAAATTTTTTATTACGATTTAAAATTTGGCAGGAAGAATCATATAAACAACTTAAAGCTACAAGACAATTTAAAATATCCTATTTACGTCAACAATATGCAAATATTCGTTTGTACATTGAATGGTTAAGGCCTATATTAAAATCAATAAATTCAATGAGTCCAAAACTTGGAAGAAATAATTCTTATAAAAATCATCCGGAAGACAATCCTTATTTATTCAGTATTCTAGATACGACACAATTAGAATTAGAATTTGCTGCATATAAAAAACCAAGAGGAGATGGGGATGATCCTAGTTTGACCGGTTCTTTTTACGAAGTAATTCTTGTAACACTTGCACATAAATCAGCATCGTTAACTTTTGACGTTGGTGGTCAAAATCAAAATATGCCGTTTGGAAGTAATGATATACTAATTCGAGGATATGCTTGGACACAAGAGCAATTTGATGCATATAAAAGAAAAAAAGAAACAGATGAGTTTGATATTTTGGAGTCACTTTATGATTCTATGACAGATGTAAGAGAACAACTTGAAAAATATATTAAGGAAGGAATTGATACTGATTATGCAGAAGCATTATTGAATAGATATCCTCAGAATTATTCTGATGCAACTGTTAAAAAATTTAAATCTGCATATGATAGAGTTTTTGACATGAAAGGTTTATTAGGTCCATTTTCTCATTTGTTTGACGGATTAAAATCAGGATTTTCTCCGATATTAAATATATTTTCATTTAGTTTAAAATCGAATGAGAAAGAAGTTGCACAAGAATGGTATACTTGTAAAGAAAGATCAGACGTTGAATCAAGTTTAAACAGATCAGTTTTTGTAGTTTATGAAATTTTTAAAAAAGCAAACAAATATACGACGTGGTAAATTAAAATGGTTTATTATTCAAGTAATGGATTGAAAAATTCCAGTGTTAGTTATTTTGGAGATTATTTTAATTCTTTTGATTTGTTTCATCCTATTATGAATCAGACTCATTCTATTAATGGTCAGGATGTTCCAAATGTTCAAATGTCGAATTTTGCAACGACTGCAAATCCTACAAGAGATCCATTAGAAGAATTAACTACAAAAATAAAAGAAGGTGCAACTGCACTTGAGTTAGGTTTTACTGGTCAGGGAAAAGGGATGGTTGGTCAAGGACAAACAACTCCTGGTTCTTTTGGTGAGAATGAAAGACAGGCAATTAGAAGAATGGCTGATGAAAATAAAGTTAGACTTTCAACTCACGCATCAATTACACTTACAGGTTTTTCCGGTTTAACAAGGGATCGTGATACTTATGGTTGGAAATTTGATGACATAAAACGTATTGAATCAGAAAAAGAAGTTGAACAGACAATTGATTTTGCTGCGGATACTGCAAAAGGTGGAGCAATAGTAATACATGCGGGTGAATTTTTTCGTGACATTGCAAACACTCCTGGTAATTTTGGCGATAAGAAAAAAGGTTATTTTGAAAGTTTTACCGGCCAGCATGAAAAGATAAAAGAAGCAACAGAAAATGAAGAAGAAGGAAAATTTCATTTTAGAATGGGTAGAGTTGCAAGAGAAGATACGGGAGAAATAAATAAAGTATATCGTGATATGGATATTCCAATAAAAAAAGAACAATGGAATGCCCTTTCAGGAAAATTAAATGAAATGCAAAATGAAATTAATAATATTAATTCAAGTAATTTTACTTTGACAGAAAAGGATACAGAAATAAGAAAAATAAAGAAAGAATATGATGAACAAATAAATAAAGTAATGTTCGATTTTGAACAGATTTACAAAGATGATGATAAAAAAACACTTAGAGAATCTATTTATAAAAATGGAGAATCAGAACTTGACGTCGGAAAAGATTCCGCTATTAAAGAAATACATTATGCCGAAGTGTTAAAAACATTAGGATTTGATTATGGTGAAGCAGATAAATTATTTTATAGAATTAGACACGCTCAAGAATTAAATGCAAAAAAAGCAGAAATTTCTAGATATAATGCTGATTATGAAGAGTCAAGAGACGATTTAGAAGATTTAAAAAAAGCAAAAGAGATTCAATTAGGAATTGAAGAAGATACTCCCGAAAGTGAAAGATGGAAATTAAAAAAGAAATCAGTAAGGCAACAACTTGGTAGAGATATGGGTCTTATTCCTGATAAATATGAAATGCCTTCAGAATTTCTAGAAAAACAAATTAAAGAAAAAGAAGAACGTTTAACTCAAATGGAGACTGCGATTTTAAATTCAAAGCAACAAGTAAATACACTGGATAAAGAACTTGGTTCTGAAAGTAATCCCGGAACACTAAAAAGTATTGAAGAACTTGGTCTTGATAATACTGCAAAAACAATAAGTGATTTGGGACTTCACGCATTAAAAAAATGGAAGGAATTAAAAGAAAATAAAGAAGAATTATTAGTTACTCATCAGATTGATAGGACTGGAAAAAGTGAAAAAGAAGTTGAAAAAGAATTAGATGAGCATGCGTTGTATGTCGCTCCAGAAAATATGATGCCTGATCATGGTGCAGAAGGAGAACCATTTTATGGCGGACATCCACAGGAATTAAAAAAAATAATTTTAAAATCAAGAGAGGAAATGGTACAAAAATTAATGAATCCTGATAAAGGAGGAGTACGATTGTCTGATTATGGGTTTAATAATTATGATGAAAAAATTTCACAATCAGAAGCAGAAGAACTTGCCGCTCGTCATATAAAAGCAACATTTGATATTGGTCACGCAAATACTTGGAGAAAGTTTTTTCACGGAGTAGATCCAAAAGAAGCAGGCGGAAAAGATGAAAATGAACAATTCAAAGATTGGCTTTCAAATCAGGTGCAGGATTTGCTTGATGATAACATAATAGGTCACGTTCATATAACTGATAATTTCGGTTATGCTGACGATCACATTTCTCCAGGGGAAGGAGGAAGTAAACGTGGTGCGCCAATAGGAGATTTTGTAAAACGTCTTTTAGAGGCAGAAAAAGATAACAAAAAAATAAAAGAACCTTGGATTGTTGAAGCAGGTCACCAGGGTGTGAATGTTTTATTTAATACTTGGAGACAAATGGGTCATCCAATTTACAGATTAGGAAATGGAATGCCTGGGCCGTCATTTGGTTTTATGGAGAATTCATATCTTTCAGCAGGATATTCATCAAAAGTGTTTAACGATTCAAGTTTAGGTCCTGGACAAAATAGACAGGTTGGTTGGAGTGGTGCTCCTTTAATTTAATTTACACTAAAATAAACTTAACACATTAAAATAAATTAACACAAATTGAAAATATTTAAATTAAATAATGAATATAAATTATCAATATGGTGAATGATTAAATGGCAGTAAGCAACAGAAAATATGACGATGAGTATATTAAGATTCAAATTAAATATAAGGATCCTTTTGATTTTCAATTAATGTACCAGTCAATGTGGTATTGGTGTCAGAATGAAGGTTATGAAGCAAAGAATGGCAATTCTGGTAAAGGTGGAGGCTTTGACAATTTTGAAACTGTTTATCGTGAAAGGCATTATGTAGGATTTAGTGAGCTTTGGTGTAATTGGGAAATGCGAAAGAAATTAAATAAATACATTATGCATGATATGGAAGTTAGAATTCAAATTTTAGGAAAAGCAAAAACCGAGGTTGTAATTGACGGTAAAAAACAAAAAATGGATACAGGAGAATTGGTTATTGAAATAGAAGGTAAAATTGTTTTCGATAAAAAATTCGAAGAAGATTGGAAAAATAATTTGTATACTAAATTTCCATTCAATATTATAAAAAAAATATTTAAGATAAGAACTATAAAAGATACATTAGATTATTGGGAAGATAAGAGTTTTGCAAAACATCATTCTCTTGCTGATGCATTAAAGAAAGCAATAGGAATGAAATTATAAGATGTAATTCGTTAAATTTAGTAAGGTATTGTTCAAAAAGTTTTACCAGCACGCAAAACCTCGCAGAGGCAGCCAAGTGCAACGCGGCTGTAGTATACAGAATTTGTATGCAGTTCCAATCGGTGCTCTTAATTGGCACAAATATTAACATTATAAATCAAGGCTGGTAACTATTTTGAACAATTTTGCAATAGACAATATTTATAAACTATTTTATGTATACTTTAATTAAAAGAGGGGAACATTGGAGTTTAAAATTCAAAAACAAGAGGATTTAGATTTTTCTAAGTTTGCAAAAGAAGATTTAGATATCGCATACTCTTTTTCGAAACAAATATATGATGAGTTTGGTCAATTTTTGCGAGCAATAGTATTTTTTGGTTCTGCTGCAAGGAAGACCGAACAGTCAGGGTCTGATATAGATATTCTTGTAATAGTTGATGATTTGGCAATTCAAATGACTCCTGAAATTGTAGAAACATATAGAATAATCACAGAAAAAATTATTTCAAAAACATCACTTAAACTTCACGTTACATCGCTTAAATTTACAACATTTTATGATTACGTTTTAGCTGGAGATCCTATTGCAATTAATATGTTAAGAGACGGAGTTGCTTTAATTGATACTGGATTTTTCTTTCCACTAAAATCTCTTCTAAAAAGAGGGCATATTAGGCCATCAAAAGAAAGTATTTGGACATATTATGCAAAAGCGCCTCAAATAATTGTTAATTCTCAGAGTATGATTTTGCAAGCAACTATTGATTTATATTGGGCAGTAATGGACGCGGCACACGCAGCACTTATGTCTGCGGGAGAAATTCCTCCGTCGCCTGATCATGTTTCTGATTTACTTAGACAAAAGTTAGTTGCATCAGGGAAGTTAGAAGTAAAATATGCGCATATATTAAATGATTTCTATACTCTTGCAAAATCTATCATGCATAGAGATATTTCAAAAGTTAGTGGTACTGAATACGATAGATATAAAGAAAAAGCAACTGATTTTGTTGAAAGAATGCAGAAACTAATTAATAGCGAATATAAATAATAATATTGATTTTTTTAATATGATTTTTAATCTTGTTTATTTTCTACTTGAGTGGTTGACGTTTTATTTTCAGTATTTGAACGAAAACCATTATTGTTATTTCTTTGAGGGTTATTATTATAGTTAGGTCTTTTATTAAAATTATTATTACTATTATAATTGCTTCTTCCCTTTGCCATTTTTGCCATGATATCTTTTAGATGCTCATTTTCTTGAAAAACTTTATATTTTTCTTTTTCTATATTTTCAATTTTTGAAGCGTAATTTACAAGCTCAAAATCTTTCTGTTTAATTGTGACTGCAATTGCGTTAAATTTCTCAAGCTGAGATTTTATTATGTCTAAATTTTTTGTTAAGGCAGACAATTCTTCTTTTAGTAAATTGTATTTTGACACATCTGCTTTTATTTTTCCAAGTTGCTCTTCAACAGTAGAATTTATTTTTGAGAAAGTTTTCTGTTCTAGCGAAAGATTGGTCTGTTCTAATTTTCTTATTATCCTGTCGAAACTTTCTCCTTTGTCTTCAATTGATTTTAAAGAAGTTTGTGAAGTGATTAGTACGTTTTGCTGTCCGGAACTTAAAAGTTCTAATTGGTGCTTGATATCTTTCAACACTTTGTTATGATCTAAAAAAGAATCTTTTAACAGTGCAATTTCTTCTTTTAATTTCTTAACTTCGTGGCTATTCTTTTCTAGTTTTTCTTCAACCTTTTCTTGTCCGAACATATCATTTCCCCTTAAAGAAAGTAACCTTGCTAACGTTTATAAATATTGTGCCTTTTTTTATTATCATATGCCGTGATGACACAATCTGGTACTGTGCCAGTCTCGAAAACTGGTTCCGCAAGGTTTCCCGGTTCAAATCCGGGTCACGGCGTTTTACTTTTAGTATTAATTATGTCAGAAAAAGGCAATTAAATGGCCTTTGTTATCAACTTATTCATTATTCTATGATTATATCATGATATTTTAGAAGTGATATTACTTCAGGATTAGAGAATTTCGATTTTTTTATATTATTAGTATTTGGATTAATAGAATAATTAATAGCTTTTCTAAAATCAACTTCTGCTAAATTACATTCATGAAACTCAGTATTTTCTAAATTGGTTCCATTAAAATTAGATTTAAATAAATTAGTTTTGTTAAAATTACAGTTTATCAATTTGCAATCAATAAAATCTATTTTATTAAGTTTTAAACTTGAAAAATTACAACTATCTATTAAACAGTTTTCAAATGCAAATATTAGTAGGAATGTATTTATTTTTCTAAAATCTGTACCCATAAACTTGCATTCTGTAAATTTTACATTTTGGAATTTACATTGTTCTATATTTGTTATGCTAAAATTACAGTTATTAAATTTACATTCATTGAATTTATTCTCTGATATGTCTGCTTTTGTAAAGTTACAATTGTTAAATGTACAGTTAGAATACTCATTTGAATTTGATTTTTTTTCTGAGAAATTAATATTATTAAACTTTTCATCATCATGTTCTGAGTCAACAGTATTCATATAATTCAAAAATACATTAGAGTATAAAAATGTGTCTTTTATGTGTTAATTATAATAAATTATCTGGACGAGTTCTTTTTCTTTTGCATTTTACAAAATTTTTTGAATTCTTCTTCATTGCCATATTCTAAAAAATCCTTATGATGTTTTGGCTGATGAAACTCTTTTGATGGTCGATGTTTTATCCCGCACCAATATTTTTCTGTTTCTGCAGCAATTTTAGACATATACGGAAGTAAACCATTTGCGTATTCGCAATATAAACAATATATTTTGTCCATCCAAGATAAGTATGGCAATTTGTAACTATCTACTATGATATATTCTTTACGTTTGACACATTTTAAACCATATAACGGAAAACAGATTCTATGATATATTTCACCTATCAAATCTAGTATTAATAACGGAACTAATAATAACCATATAAAAGGTACACTTAGTGTATTTTTTAAATTAATTCCGTTATGCTTATATTTCATATAAGAAATTCATTTAATTTTATATTTAAATTTATCTTTTTTTTGGCTCTGCAGAAAAAGTATATTTAGGTCGAATTACAAAAATTAATATGTGTTTTTAAAATCAATAATAAAAATTAAAAAATTTAAGGGTACAAATGTACAATGTAATTAGAGATATCTGAAGGAGTTACTATATCTGTTCTTGTAGAAAGTCCCATTTTAGGAATTACTGAAATAGTTACTTTTTCATTCTTTGTGATGTTTGTTGGAAGAGTTACTTCTACTTTTACTAAATCTCCAAATGCGATATAATTATCTTTGTGATCTGTTCCGTTTTGTAAATATAATATAGTATAACTTGGAAACGAAAAAGTACTAGATGCTGATTTTGTATCTATTATGGTTGTTAATTCTTGCAAGTTAATCATTTCTGAACCTGCTGATAATTTCATAATCATAGAAACTTTTTGTATTGAACTAGCAATTGAACCATTTGTTCCGGTTATTGATATTAGTTCAACGTGAGTGGATATTTGAGATTTTGCTTGTTGTCCAGTAACCATTGCTTTATTTTGTAAAGCGCCAGTAGTTTGAATTAATACACCTGCGGCGATTGCAGCAACTAGAAGCATTGCAATAAAGATAATTAAAGTTCCTACACCTGACTCTCCTTTTTTCATCCCTTTTCCTCCCCTTAATAATATAATATTAATCTGTAGGAATTTGTCTTTTATAAACATTTCTTTTATTGGGTGTTGTCCAAAGTTGTCAGCAGCAAGCAGACTTGTATGTATCTAAGAATTTGCTCTTTTGATAAAGCAAATTAAACCAGACAAATATTAACGCAAAGTATGAAAGGCTGCTAGATTTTTTGAACGGGGCCTTTTGCCAATTTAATACTTTCTATAATAGAAATAATTCAATTATGCTACTTTTTTTATTGATCTTTCTATTGCGAATTTAACAAACTCTTCTTCTAAAACTAACTTATCTAAATTTCTTGGTTGTGTTCTGTAAAAATCTCTTCCACCGCCTTTTTCCTCATCAAATACAAAACGTACTGAGCTATCATTATATGATTTTTCCCAAGGATAAGCCATTCTTTGAACTTCTGCTATTCTTTTATCTCGCTTGTATAATAATGTGTGAACGAGTATGGTTGCTTTATGATTATATCTGTCTTGTTCACGATACAATTCTGAAAATCCGCAGTTCATTAAATCAATACCTGATTCTTCTTTGGTTACATCGCGATTATTTTTTATTCCTAAGAAATATCTGTTTCTTTCTTCTTCCAATATCTGGGCTCCAAGTAATAATAGAAAATTGTTTCTGCTATTTTCACTACTATAAAAGTCATTAAAATCTATTTCTTTCTCAAATATTTCTTTTTCTTTAAGAAATGCTTGTGTATATTTGTTATTTGGATTGTTGATTTCTAGTGAGCCATTGTATAGTTTTCGTATGGTGCAAAAGAAAAATTCTTTTGGATCAACTATTGGTTCTATTCCTACTTTTCTCAAACATTCTGCAGTATTTTCCTTCAATTTCCCACTCTATAATTACTAAACTAATTGTCTCCAAGCTATATAGTCATACTAATATATAAACCCTTTTAACTTATCAATTATGTATATCACTGGGCTAACTATTAATATTTTTAAGGAACTAGCCTGTATGTTGGCTTTTATTGTCAAAAGTTTCCAGATTTTCAAGAATATGTTCATCGAGTAATTTCCTTTTTTCGGATACAAACTCCAAAGGGCCACCATTTAACATAGAATATGCATAATTGCTTTTTCTAAACAGATATTCTGCTAAATGTTCCTTTATCCTATTTTTATAAAAAGGTATTGCATACTTTCTTGCAAATATTTCATACGAAGCAGGATACGATAAGCCATCACGTTTTTGTAATGTTGCAATTGTATCATCTCTATATTGCATTATTGCATCTGCTAAAACTGAACTAAATTTATGTAATTGTAAATTATTTCCATCTTCTTCTCGAAATTTTTTGTAATAATCATCAACGCCAAAAATGGTAGGATTCGAATCACTTATTCTTTTCAAATATCTGTCCGTTCCTTCTTTAACATTCATAGTATGAATATATTCAAAAATCTTAGAGAGTTTTACCATTTTTGACATTCTTTCAATTAATTCTTCGTCTGATATGTCTTCATTTTTTAAAGTTTCAAAAAATATTTTTGATTTTTCAAAAATGTATCTGATATTGCTTTTTGAGGAGATTTCATTTAATTCTGCTATTTCCCGAAGAAAAGATTCTGGATAACTAAGTTTAGCCCCGTCATATTTTATTTCAATTTGTTTTTCACAATATTTACGTACATAATCATCAATAGAACTAGGAACCAAAACAATATTTTTTTGTATTGTTTCTGGTGATAATAACGTTGTGCTCACAGTACCTTCCAAATTCCCACACCTCACTACGGCATTACTTTTACGTAATTTTTATGCTCTAGCGAGACGATATGTGGTTTGTAGTATATAAATGTTTGTTTATTGACGGTAAATGTTTGATAAATAATGATGAGTGGTTTTATTTCTATTTTTCTGAGTGAATTATTTAAAAACAAATTTTATAAATTAGAGATATTTACTACTTATTATGACAGGACTTGCAGTACACAAATCATTCGAAGACAGAAGAAGTTTTTTCTACGTTGATTGGGAGGATAAAAGTAATATTGTTGCTTTAGCTTTTGCAGTTCTTTTGTTTTTATTTGGTTTTTACTACATATTCAAAGCACTAGGGTTTCATTTCTGATTTTAAGCTTTTGAATTAAATATAAATTTAGAAAATTACACGGGCTCTGTAGAAAACATCGCCGGCCTTGATAGGATAGCAAAACTATTTTATCATTTTAGTTGTTCTAAAGATTCAATTCTAAAAGCGCACTTTGTTCGTTTGCCGGCAGAAATTTCTACAGAGTCAATTACATATTCTCGTTAAAATAATATTAGAATTACTATTTTGCATTTCCTTTCTGCATGCTGCCAAAGTCAAAAATATTCTGCGATGCAATCTTAATAATTTCTCCTGTATTTGCATCAACTGTTGCTGAAAGAACACTCATTTGTAGTGTAATAATTATTACTTTATAGACATTAATACCTTCGGATTTTTGCAGTATGAATATGATCTTTGATGGAAGCACTTTTCTATTGTTTTTTATGTTGTCTTCTCTTACAAGCTCTATTACTTGTTCAGGAGATAAACTGAATCTATCTATATCAATTGGTTCTAAATCCTTTTCCACTTTCTGAAATACCTTGTCTGACGGCTTTTCTTCTACAGAATCTGAATGAACAAGAAACGTGAATATTTTCTTATCTTTAGGACAATAGAAATCAACTTGCCAATCGTGGTTATTCATTGCCTGAACGTCTTCAATTATGACAAAACCAGAAGATAGATAACTTTCGGGGTGCTCACTTTTGAACTTCGTATAACTTTCGCTTTTCTCTACTTGTTCTAATTGAGTTTTGAATTTCTGTAGCATATTTTAGAATTATTTTGTATTCTTTATTAACCTTTTCAAAAGCAAGAATGTGTCTCAAACGTCTTTACCAGCAAACAGAACAGTATGCACTTTCATATTAGCGCTTTCAACCATAGTGATAATTGGTACAATTATTTGCACTAAATGTAAAGGCTGGTAAAAGACGTGGAATATATCTCAAATTAAATCAACGGATTAAAAGAAAAAATAAAATGGGCTTTCGTGCTATTTCTTGGTTCTTGGTAGGTTCCATTTTTTAACACTAAGCCCTGTGAAAATGATTTAAACATCGCCACAAGCTAATTGTAATAAAAATCCCTCTATTTAAAAAAGATTAGTGTCATTTTAAAATAACAAATTTTAACAAAATAAAAGAAAAAACAATAAAAGAAAATAAAAAAATTAAGGTTAACTAAACACGCTGGTGTCAATAGCAACGTCGTCAATCGAACTTGTATCAGGTAACTCTTCATCAAGTGTAGGGGCTTCTAATTGTCCTATGCTTGTTGTTGAATCAAGTGATCCGGTAGCACCAGAAACGTCTACGTTATCAACATTTGATGTATCCGGTGTGTTGTC
>JBAZVA010000032.1:0-16638 GCA_041661165.1 Candidatus Woesearchaeota archaeon
AAGTAGTTGCAATAATACTTATATTATGGATTTAATTGCGGGACGTCCTGTGATTAGTTATCCTATGGCAAAAGGAGGACTTAGATTAAGATATGGTCGTTCTCGTGCATCAGGATTTTCCGGGCAAGCGATGCATCCTGCAACAATGCACGTATTACACGATTTTATTGCTACGGGAACACAATTAAAAGTAGAACGACCAGGGAAAGCGACAACTTACACTCCGTGCGATTATATCGAAGGACCAATTGTAAGATTAAAAAATGGCGATGTCGTATATTTAGATTCTGAAGAAAAAGCATTAGCAGTAAAAAAAGAGGTTGCTCATATTATTTTTTTAGGAGATGCTTTAGTAAATTATGGAGATTTTTTAAATCGTGCTCATCAATTAGTTCCTCCCGGATACTGCGAAGAATGGTGGATTTTAGAATTAAAAGAAAAAATTTTGGCATCTGATTCTGAATTTGATGTACAAAAAATTTCTGACAAAGTAGGGTTTAATGTTTCTTTGTATTTTGAAAATTATTTAAAAAATATTCCTTCTTATTTTGAAGCGTGTAAATTTTGTGAAATTTATGGGGTGTATTTACATCCAAGATATACTTTACATTATTTAGATATTAATTCTGACGAATTAATTTTACTTTGCAATTGGTTAAAAACAGGAAAAATAATCGAAGAACAATTAGTCATAAAAAATTCGATAGACGAAAAAATAATTTTAGAAAATATTGGTTGTGTTCACAAAATTTCTGCAGATAATGTTGTTATTGATAAAACATTTACAAAAGTCCTTGTAGATACTTTGAGATTTTTTGAAACAAATTTTGATTTGCTCGGCAAATTTGATTTAACACAAGACGTTCTTACTATTTTAAATTCTATATCAAAATACAAATTACGTGATAAAAGCGGAATTTATATCGGAGCAAGGATGGGGCGTCCAGAAAAAGCAAAACTTCGTCATATGCAAGGTTCCCCACACGGACTTTTTCCGGTCGGAACACAAGGTGGTAAAATTCATTCTTTTAATTCTGCATTTAAAGAAGGATTTGTCGAGAGTAATTTTTCTCTCAAATATTGCGAAGCATGTGGAAACGACACAATTTATTCTATTTGTGAAAAATGTAATGCAGAAACAAAACAAAAATATAATTGTAAAAATTGCGGATTGATTTCTAAGCCTTGTAATTGTAAAATGGGAGAAAGATCATTATCTGTTTCTCACATGATAAAAAAAATAGATATAAATTATTATTTTAAAGATGCGCTAAAAAAAATGAAAATTGTGGTGTATCCTGATTTAATAAAAGGTGTAGAAAAAGTATTAAACAGAGAAAAATATATCGAAAATTTAGCAAAAGCGATACTTAGAGCGAAACACGATTTATATGTAAATAAAGACGGAACAATAAGATATGATGCGTCAGAAATTACTCTTACACATTTTAAGCCATTCGAAATTGGCACTACTGTTGAAAAATTAAGAGAAATGGGATACGAAAAAGATTGTTATGGTAATGAACTTGTGTCATCTGATCAAATACTAGAAATTAAACCACAAGATTGCGTGCTTCCATCTTGCCCCATATCTCCAAATGAAAGAGCAGACGATGTAATGCTTAGAACTATGCAATTTATTGATGAGTTGCTTGTGAGTTTGTATGGGGAAAAACCCTATTATAATGCAAAATCAATTAATGATTGCATTGGACAATATTTGATTGGACTTGCACCACACACTTCTGCAGGAATTTTAATGAGGTGTATAGGATTTACAAAATCGCAAGGATTTATGGCTCATCCACTTTTGCATTGTGCAATGCGTCGTGATGTGGATGGAGACGAAACTTGTTTTTTTTTAGTGCTTGACGGGTTTTTAAATTTTTCAATGAAATTTTTACCATCTTCTCTAGGTTCGACAATGGACGCACCGCTTGTATTGACTTCTGTTTTAAATCCAAAAGAAGTTGATGATATGGGGTTTGATTGTGATAGAGTATGGGAATATCCGCTTGAATTTTATAAGGCGTGTGAGACATATAAACAACCTTATGAAATAAAAATCGATAAAATAGGTTCTAGACTTGGAACTCCGCTTGCTTTAGAGGGAATGGGATTTACACACAACTGTACAGATTTAAATCAAGGAGTACTTTGCAGCGCGTATAAAACTTTGCCTGCGATGGAAGATAAATTAAATGGACAACTTAACTTAGCAAAAATAATTCGTTGTGTTGATGCAAGAGATGTTGCAAAACTTGTGATTAATAAACATTTTTTAAAAGACATAAAAGGAAATTTACGTCATTTTTCTCAGCAAGCGTTTAGGTGTGTCGGTTGTAATGCGTCTTATAGGCGCCCGCCTCTTTGTGGTTATTGTACTGCATGTAAAGGAAAAGTTATATTTACAGTTGCGCCCGGTTCTGTTGTAAAATATGTCGAATATTGTGTAAAAATGTCAAAAGAGTACGAATTCGATACTTATTTTTCTCAAACAATAGAACTTATGAAAATTGCAATAGATTCTATGTTTGGTCGTGATAAAGAAATGCAAACAGGACTTTCTGCGTTTATTTCTTAATACTAAAATTTTTACCGGCAAGCAGCTCGTATGCAGGATGTTTTTTAGTTCCAATATGATGTTTCTATTTACTACAATTATTCGCGTAATATGTTAAGACCGGTAAAAAATTTTAAAAATTATAACAAAATTGAAATTACAAAGAATGTTTGTTTTTATTTAGAAGTAGTGTAATAATGTTTATATATAGAATTTCTTTTATAAATAATAGTTTTTATAATTATATGGGAAAGAGGGATGTGGTTTTGAGTTTGCTAAATAAAGTTGTAGATGTTCTTAAAAGTCCATTTAAGCCTATTGATTTTCCCATAGGAGTTAGAATAATTTTATGGTACACAGGAGTGCTTGCATTATTCCAATTTATTGTTGGTTTAGTTATCCCCTCTATTTATCCACAAATACTTGAAATAAATCCAATGATTTTGTTGTTTAATATTGTTTTTCTTTTTGTGAGTTGGTCGATAATTTATGGTATTCTTAAGAGGAAATATTGGGCATTTAAATTAATCATAATTTGGTATTTTGTTGCAATATTGTATAATTTTTTATACTTCTTTTATTCTTTTTCATTTTTTGATGTGATGGGTCAAATTTTATTAATCGGACTAGTCTTTTCTTTTGTTGTAAATTGTGTAGTTATTTGGTATTTGTTTTCTCAAAAAGAATATTTTAAACACAAAGGAATATTTTTACTTCATAAAAGAATTAAGTTGGCAACAATCGAAGCAAACGATCATGTTTTTATGGTGGTTTTTATTTCTGTTTGGTTTGTAACTTTACTTGTTTTAGTATTATCCGGAGCAAAACTTGTAAATGAAACTTTTGTTATGACTAATCAAGTAATTTCCGATGTGAAAAATACCGGTTTTTATGACGTTTCTTCGTGTCAACATAAGGGCGCACAGTATGAAGATGTTTGTTATATGACTTATGGAATTACAACAAAACAAAAAACGTATTGTGATATGGTTTCATCGGCGTTTTACAAATTTACTTGTTATATGGGTGTACGATGAAAAAGGGAATAATACTTTTTATGCTCTTTTCTTTTTTGATTAGTTTATTTTCTGTTTTTGTACTGAGTGCTATTCCAGAGGGCACATTAGAAAAATATGGGTTTATATCAAATTTTCAAAATTTTTATCGTTCCGATAATTATTATTCCATGAACGGAAAAGCAGTATTTGATGTTTATTTCGAAGATTACGTGGTAGGTTCTAGATTTTATTTTTTTGATGTGCCAATATCCGATTCAGACGTAACTTGTAATGCACAAACAAAAAGATGTAGATTAATCACCATGATTTCTAGAAACGATCCATTTAATACGTTAATTGTGATGAAAAAACCAGACAATTCAGAGAATTATATTCGTGATGCAAGAACAATTAAGCCAGATATAGACAAACCTTCGATCGAATCTTATTTGCATTCAGCAACAATTATGTCTTCATCTTCTAATAATTTGACTTTTTCGTTTAAAACTTTTCAAGATTTAAAGGTTGCAGGCCAATTCATTAGTTATTTAGTAATAAATGATGAGCCAATTTTAGTTAATTTTTCTTCGACTAATTTCGATGTAAAAATCCCTTATAGCATTTATGATAATTTCGATGAAGTTGTTTCGTTTTATGTAATTGATGATTTTGGAAATCCGAGTTCACGGGGTATATTTAGTTTGACAAAAGATAATAATCCACCTACGTTGATAGTGGGTTCTGCCACTATTAATGATATTAGTTCTTTTCAAAATGGAAACAATCCAGAATTTTTACTTTTGAGTCCTGAAACCTTTACTTTTTCTGTTTGTGTCGAAGATGAATCCGGTGTCGCTTCTACAGCTTATGCAGATTTTTCTCTCGTGGCAGGAGATGTTAATTATGGTAGAACTTCGGGAAATTGTGTTTTGGCAACTGATAATTTTTGTAGTGGGGGTTATAGATGCACTTGGAACAATATGATGATTGCACCAACCGCACTTGATTGTGCAACCGGTAGTTGTGGCGGAAAGTCTTTTAGTATAAACGTTTCCGATATAAATGGTGTAAGTCAAAAAATACAGTTTTCTATTTATTCAGGATTTTTTAATAATCAACCTTCAAATTCTATTCCGGGAGGAATAAGTATTACTAATTCAAAAGCCACTGTAAAATTTATTGATTCGACTAAATTTTATTTTTATTCTAACGATAGAAACACTTTATTTATGACATTTCCTACCAACATGACTTATGTTACTGCATCCGGTGCGAATATAATAAGAAAAGAAGCAAAAGATTTGTTAGTTCCACTCACTTTTGTAAGTTTAACTCAAGATAAAGAAGCGACTTTTGCGTTATATAACTTTACGTTTAATAACAATTGTGGAACAGATTGTACTATTCTTTTCAAATATAGAAATTCATTAGGAAGAGAATCTGAAGAAAAATTTGATTTTGCAAAATATGTCGATACTGTTTCTCCTCTTTTGACCGACGTTCGTTATAGTTTTTCAAATGATTCAACTCAAAGCAGATTATCTTTATTTAATGGAACAATTTATGTGAGTCCCAGTTCTATCGGCTTGTTTAACATCATATTTACTGAAAGTGCCAGTGGTATCGATCAAAATAATTCTAAAATAATCATTAATAATGTAGATTATCCTGCAACAAAATGTAATGCAAATTCTTGTATTTTTTCCGATGTTTTGAATTCCGGATTAGGAACACTCGTAAATGGCGGAACAATCGATATGAATATTTGTGATTATTCCGGGAATTGTCTTGTTGGGAATATGATGAATGCGTTTGGTGTTGTTGTTCTTTATGATGAAGTTGAACCATCTGTGTCATCTGACGATGTAGAAACCGCTATAATTTATAATTCAAATAACGGATTTATTTCAGACGGTGATCAAATATTGTTTTTATTTAATGCAACAGATTCTCAATCCGGAGTTTCGTATGCGACAATTATTTTAAATGATACTCAAGGGAATTATATGTGTGGCGGAACAAAAACTCTAAGATTTGATTGTGTGAATATTTCACATAATAAATACTCTTGTGTTACTTCAAACCCTTGTGTTGTTTCAACATCTAAATACAGTTTATGGGATTTACCAATAAGCGTATTTGATTCTGCAGGCAATGTTAAAGAAATACATACCAATGTAACGATTTATTCTCAAGATAGTTCTAAATCGTTTGATTGTTTAGAAAGTTATGCCGTAGATTCTAATGCTGCACCTAATGTAGGTTTAAGTGCCATTTCTAAAGTAGTATATGCGCCGATGCTTATGATGACTTCTGTTATTATGCCCGCTGATTTGAAAATACGCTTAAAATCTACTAATAATTGTCAAGCTACAAATTCGGACAATTTGAAAATATTCGTGAGGTATGATAAATTATTATGCGAACAAAATATCTTATTTAATGACGAAGAAGCAACTTTTATTTCTAATACTCCCGATGTTTATCCAAAAACTTTTGTAATTGGGAAAAACGGAGAATTTTCTTTTTCATTTCAACTTCCAATGGTTGATAAAAAAACAAGACAAACTATTTTAAATTCTAAAAAAAATCTGGCTTCGTTGGAAGTAAAATGTAATATGACTGTTGCTTTAGCAAAAACAACTAGTGCCGGTGCAACAATTTATTCCGACGAACAAGTTGCAGTAAATTTAAATTATACTTTCGTAAGAAAAGGTGCAGACTTAGAGATTCAAGGATATTATACACCAGAACAAATTAATGAATATGTTGATAGTGCATTTCGTTCTGACAGTAGTTGGCAAGATAGCGGAATTTTCTTTGGTGCTAGCGATGTTCATGATATTCAAGGATTAAAAAAGGCAGTTGGTGGGGATTTTGGAGCATCAATTGGTAATATAGAAACCGCAATAGAGTGGGCGGGGTTTTATTGTGAAATTGGAAATACTATAAAATATGTTAATTCTATTATTTTAGATGTTGGTGCTGTAATTAATATTTGGGACGGAGGAACCGGTTCAATATTTTTAACAGCCGGACATAAAATAGGTCAATGGGTCACAGGACAAAAAGAAGTTCCCGGAGGAGCAGCACTTGCTTATTGGAATGGTGGCCGTGTTCCTTGGGGATGGAGTGGTGCCGGTTCTCTTGGAGGACTTGCTTGTGCGATGTCTACTTGCGGAAATGTTGGTAGTGATGGCGGATTCAAATTACCTCTTAACGGAGGAGTAATTGGGCCTGCGTTAGGAAATAATCCAATTTGTAAAATTGCAAAAGGAGAATATGCTGGCGCCGTTGCTAATGGATCGTGGACGGTGGATCCGGGTTGGATGCAAAGAACTGGAGGAATTTCTAATCCGGGAGGTCAAACTACTGGAGACCAAATGAGTGATTTGGCAAAGGATATTGACGGAATGAGTACATCTAGTTTTGCAAGAAGTAATTATGTTGCATCTGTTTCGTGTTTGTGTTTGCCAGGAATTTTATATCATATGAATAAACAAAGACAAATGAAATGTGAATTAGGTTATTGTTTACAAAATTTAACTTTGGGGGGGGCTTATTCTCCACAACTTTGTGTTGCGAAATATCAGGCAGACAATTGTAGAAACGGACTTGGTGCAAGTTTGTTTGATTCTATGTGGGGGGGAACTGTTGGTCCTCTTTTTAGCAATTTGAAAATGGCATTAACTAGTCCTGCCGCAAGTGCTCTTGCAGGATTTAAAGATGGTGCAACTTGTTATGATGATGTAAAAGGCATACCGAAAATTCCCGATTATAATACAAGATTTAAAAAAATGACCGGAGTAGATTTAACCGGTAAAGGATATACTGCAGACTGGACAGGAGTTCTAACTGTTAAAAAAGGATTAGAAGATTCTGCAAATTTTATGAAATCGGGCGCAGGTCTTGTGGTAGATACTATTTTTTGTGTTCCTGCTGCTAATGTTCCTAATATGTTTACAAATGGATTGGCTGCTGCAGGTTCGACTCTTTCTGTTGCGTTAGAAGTTTGGGAAGCTACAGTTTATTTTGAAAATAAAGATTTGAATACTGCATATTTTGCAAGAAATCAAGAAATGTTACAACAAGATTGGTGTGATTTATTTTTGGGGGAAGAAGAAAATAGTGTTATTAATTCGGGTTCTAATGACGAAGAGGAAGAACCAGAGTCTACCGGCGGTGATGATATTTGGTAAATAAGAAAAATATTTTTATAATGTTTATTTTGATTTGTTTAGTTATGAGTGTTTTTGTTTTCGCAGAAAGAGTCACTGTTTGTCATAAAAATAATCAAGGTCAAGAATTATGTATTACAAGTGGAAGTGTTGGAAATATACCTGCTATTGCAGAGTCTGAATATATGTTGACTGGTACAAATGGCGAGACGCTCAGGTATCCGCAAGACATCACGACAAATACTTTTTCAGATGGTTTTGGGAAACAAATTAATCTTGTAGATGGCAGATTTGTAAATCCTCGTGTTACTCCTGGGACTCCAAGACCGGTAATTAATTTAGCTTTAAGCGAATCACCCACTGGATCGACTTGTGATGCGCCTGCGCCAAGACAAGCACCAGTAGGATATTATTCTGACGAATGATGATGATATGGAAACGAAAAACATAATTGTTGGTTTTTTTGGAATAGTTTTAGTAGTTGTGATTGTACTTCTTATTTTACCAAAACAATCTGATGTTAATAATAATTTATCAAAAGATGCAAATTCATTTCCAGAATACAAAGGAGATTTTTGGTTAACTGATTTGACTTTTGTAGATACTTTTTATACTTATTCAGAGAAAGAACCAACTTACACATTAGGAGATGTTATTAAATTACATTCAAATTTGGAAGTTAATGATGTTTCTAATAAAGGTTATATTACTATAAATATGTATGTGTTAGATTCTTCTGGTAAAATTATTTTAACTAAATTAAAATATAAATCTTTTACGAAAGAAGAAGTAAATAATTATGCTAGTGTTGAAGATTTTTATTTCATTACAACAAACGATGTTTCTTTAACAGAAGGACAATACACTTTGAAATACGTGGTTATCGATACTGATTCTTTAAAAGAAAAATCTTTCGAAAAGAAATTTAATATTGTTTCTTCTCCGTTTATTATGACTGAACCGATTTTAACAGAATGGAAAAATTTTAATGTCACTTATCCATTTTTTTATGAATTTAATAATAATTCTATGTTTTCTATTTTTTATAAAATAGGAGTTCCATCCGATAATTACAATATTATTGTTGGATTAAAAATAATTGACAATCAAAGTGGAAAAATTGTATTAAATGAAAATATATTTGATCACATATCAATAACAAAAGCAGAACTAGGTGGCACATATATGAGCGATTCTGTTGATATAGACACTTCTTATTTTGATGGTGGTACTTATATTGCGACAATTACACTTACTGATTTAAATTTGAATGCGAGTGTTGAAAAACATACTGCATTTTTGGTGGGCTAAAATGAAGAAGATATTATTTTTGATTTTGATAATTTGTTGTAGTGGTTTGGTTATGTCTGCTTGCGGAGAAAGGGTTGAGATAGGGGGCAGAACATTTGAAGAAATTGAAGGTGGAAAGTATAAGTGCGTATCTGGAGAAGGTAAAGGCATAACTTGTAATCCATTTACTGGAGACTATATTTCAATAAATTTGTGCGAATATTATAAAGAAAATAAAGAATATTTGCAAGCAGGTAGTTGTGGAGCCAATAACGTTTTTATGCCGAAGAAGGAAGGAGAGGAAGAACTAAGTTCTACAAAAGATAATTGTAATGCTGATAGTGATTGTAAAACGATTTTAGAAAAAGCAGGTTGTACTGTTGGTGCTTGTGCAACTTGTAAGCCAGAAGTTTTAGATATTTGTTTGAAAGGTAGTGGTGTAACATTTGAAAAAAGTGGAGGAGTAAAAGAAGTAATTCCTCCACCAGAAGAAGAGACATCTTTATCTTCGGATGCAAAACCTGTTTTTAGTAAAGATGATGCTGCGTTAGTAAAATCCTTATTTGGGGATAATTATGTGAGAAGATGTACTAATTGCAAAGGAACTTCGGAAGAACAAAAAGCGAATAGAGTTGCATTTGAAAAAGCATATGGTGCAGGGACTGCAGATATGCCAAAGATGGATTGGTCAGAAGAGGGGATAAAAATTCCTGATCCGAGCGATCCCCATAAATTTATTACTTTAGGACCAAATGGTATTACCGGACTGAATGTAAATTTTAATGATTTGACTGATCCTGTTAAAAAAGCATCTGCAGAAATGAATATAAAAATGTTGACGGATAAAGAGTTTGCAAAGAAAACATTTGAAAAATTACAAGCAGTAAAAGATGAATATGATTCAAAGGAAATGGGGTGGGCTGCGCTTAATAGATTAGGTTCTACAGTTACAAGTTATGATTTAAATTTTATGGATTATTATTCTGATAAATGGGGATGGACTAATAAAGCATTAATAGAAGATACCAAAAAAAATTATATGGAAGGTGGAAATAGTTGGTGGGCAACATTAATGTTTGATAGTCCTGCAGGAATGATTTGTTCAATAAATACTGAAAAACAAGGTTTTAGAATGCCAAAAGAATATAGAATGGGACTTACAAATAAACCATTTGCAAATTCTGGGAGTACATTTGTTTCTAGATGGTATGTGGCATTATATAATTTGCAGGGCGTCGATGATTTTGGTATTGCTGTAAATTCTGATCAGGCCTATTATCAGTTAGAACTTTCTATAAAAACAAAAGAATCATTTAAATTAAAAATATTTTTATGTAGTAATAGCGAGTGTGTTTTATCCGGATCTGCTAAATCTATAAATATTTCTGAAGATTATTATAAAATAGCTGTGAAGAATGTTAGTAAGTCTATGAATTTGAAAGCTATATGCCTCGCGACGAATGTAAATGTGAATGGGTTTGATTATACTGATAGTCCTGAAAAATATCCATATATGAACACACAACTTCAAACAATAAGAAACGCCAACGGTTATGTTGATGATTATTTTAATTGTTTTGAAGTTAAGCCTTTGAAATTTAGTGAGTTATCTTTGAAAACGACAATCGCAGGACAATCTATTGGTCCAACTCAGGCGGGGACGGTTATAGAAGATTCAACTTTTACTTTAGGTGAAGATGCTATAGATCTTTGTGATTTGTTTAATGATTGTTAATTTTAAATTTATTTAATATTATTTGTAAAAGAGGGGAACATAGTGAAGACTAAAAAAGCGCAAGTGACGATTTTTATAATTTTAGGACTTTTATTATTATCTGCAACTACGATAGTTTTGTATGTTAAAAATACTTCTAATATTAGTAAATTAGAAACAGATTTTGAAACCGCGGTATCCCAAAGACCTAATCAATTAAAAATGGTTAGTGGTTTAGTAGATTCTTGTCTTTTACAAACAACAAAAGAAGCATTTGATGTTTTGAGCGAAAAAGGAGGGTATATCTATCCTAATATTCCAAGACCTATCGAAGGACAATTTGTAGATTCTAAAGGAGTAATTTATTATGATAGTGTTTTACCGTATTATACTTATGTTTCTGAAAGAACAGGTTCAGAAATAATTCCATCCGAAGTGAAAATTAATATTCCTATGTTGTGTAAATCAAGTAGCGTTTCTTGTGAATATAAAACAGATCCTACTAATGATAAATTTTCAATAGAAGGACAAATCGAAAGATATGTAAGAGAAAATATTAATTTTTGTATTAACGATTTTAAAAGTATAGAGAAGTTTGGTTATTCTGTATCTGTAGTGAACAATATTTCTGTAAATATACAAATAAGAAATTCATCAGAAGATGTATTGGTAAGGGCAGATTATCCTTTGATTGTCACATACGAAGGAGCAACAGCAACCATTGATAAATTTCAAAATAATTATGATATAGATTTTTATTCTTTTTATGAATTTTTATATAAATTTACAAAAACAGAAAGTTCCGACGGTTTTCTTGAACAACACACATTAAATTTAATGGATTCTTTAACAACCGATTATAGTATTGTTCCTTATTATGAAGAAATGTACGAACCTAAAATAAAAAAATGGAATGTTGATCAAGTTCTTTCTAAAATTGCGATATATTTAGATTTGTATACTTCAAGTCAGAAAATAAAATATACTTCAAATTGGGAGTCTCCAGTTGTTCCCGATTCTTTAAAATATAAAAATCCAGTTCAGGCGAGATTAATGGATTTAAGTTATGAGTTGTTCCTTGGGGAAAATATGTGGGATTACGAAATAAAATTTATTTATGATAAAGATAAATTCGATAAAAAATTATGGATGGGGACGGATGAATTTAGAACGGGCAATTCTATCGAGGCAACAAACGTAATTGCCAACGCTTTTGATTTTTTACCTAACAAGATAACAAATTTAATAGAAAGTGTTGCCGATATTTACGAAGTATCTTCATCTTATTTCGTATCGTATCCTGTTGTTGTTTCTATAAAGAAAAATTGTGTTATTAATTCAAAAGACCCCGCAACTTGTAAAGATTATTCCTTTATTTTTGCCATGGAAAGTAATATTGTGTATAATCAGGCGGTTCCGACTATAGTTGGAAGTAGTATGCCAGGAAAATCACTTAGATCTCTTTATTGTAATGATGATTTAAGAACAATTAATGTATCTTTTACAGTACTTGATAATCTTACAAAACTACCAGTTGAAAATGCAGAGGCATATTACACTTGTATTTTTCAAACTTGCAATCTTGATAAAACTGATGCGTCAGGGGTATTAAAAAATAAATTACAATCTTGTGGTGCAGGACATATTACTCTAAAAGCAGAAGGATATATGGATTTAGTAACAGATTTTTCTCTAGTCGATGGAATAAATTATAAAAAAACATTCGCGATGGATCCAATTATTACTCACAACGTCACATTTAAAAAATTAAGAATTAGTGATATTAACAAATTCATAAATTCTAATTCTTTGTCAATTGCTCGTTTACTTTCTACTGCCAAGGATTTAGATAATAAAGATCAAGTTATATTTACTGTTGTAAGAGAGCCGGAAACAGAATACGACGAACAATTTTCTCAAGATTTACTCATAAGAGGACCAGGAAAGCAGTCTATAAGTTTGGTTTCAGGTAAATATCAAATTATTTCTCAATTGTTAAGATATGACGATGTCTATATTCCTATGGAGTTTGATAGAACTTGTACCGGCGGGGGAGAACAAGATTCAAACAGATGTAAAAAAGTTGGTAGAGTCTCCGAAAAATTATTAACGTCGGGAAATCATCCTTTGGGCGGACAGAAATTTAATCCAGGGTCTGACGAAAAAAATATTTGTAAGGATGAACCAAATAGTAATTTTTGGCACGTGCAACTTGCATTTTATTCACAGTATAAACAAAAAGAGTCTTGCAATCAATTTGTAAACGATTATGCAAAAACTAAATTACCGGAATTTACTTCAGTAAAAGGTTCTGATGGAAAATGGTATTCAAAACAAGGTGAAAACGTTAATACCGAAACTAGAATGAATGCATATTTGTTATGCGATTCTGAACTTTCAAATTTAAAATCATTTTGTTATTCATTATGCACTCCTACTTTTGATGGAAACGGAGATCCTACTAATGAATATAAGATGTGTATGAATAGTCAAGCGAGAAGATGTATGGAAGATAATTCTGATCCTATATTAGCTCAAGATTTTGTAGATTATAAAAAATGTATTGACGAATCAAAATTTTGTAATCAAGTAGTTAAATGGAACGGAAACGCAAGAGATCCTACGTATGTTTATGCAATGTCTGATCACGATTATAGAACTTGCAATTTGAAATATGGGTATATTTGTCTTGGACTAGATTTTAATATTAAAATAAATGATTCAAAAGGAATAAATAACGAAGACGATGTTGATGAAGAAGCGTCTGTTACTCCTGGTAGTTTAAATGGCGAAGAAATTTATCAGTTTGGTCAATGCGATAGTAATTTTTCAGGTATAACAGAAAATACTAATTTAGAAAGTACTTCTCAAATTATTGCACCAATAAATTTAACCGGAAACCCTATTTTTAATGGCGGGTTTATGGCAGTTAATGCTACGGGATTTTTGTGGAATTATCAACCCTATATTTATGATAGATATAAGAAAGATATTACTATTTATTTAATAGAATACGATCAAATTCCATCAAATTATGAAGATTTTAATCAACAGGCATATTTGTTCGATTATTCTAAAAAAATAGGTGATGATTTATCAAAAAGCTTCTTAAGATGAAAAAGATTTTCATCAAATTGGATAAAAGAATTTTTTATGCGAGCCTGATCAATGTGATTTTTATTGTTGTTTTATTTATTAGTTATATTTTTTTATCCGCGACGTATATTTCAGCAGATTTGTATGGAAATACAGATTTATCAGTATTACAAAAATCAGAAGGACTTAATTCTTCCGATTATATGTTCGTAAATAAGTATTTTTCAAATTTTAAATTAATGCTTTTGTCTATTTTTTTGACTTTCTTTTTTATGATTATTTCATATTGTATCGTGACTTATTTTTCTAATAAAATCTTATTTCAGAAAACAGGATTTGTCAGATATTTCGTAATTTCTTTTATTGTAATGATTGTTTTTTTGGCAATCATATTTGGTTTTTATAAATTATTGAATTTTAGTCAGTTTGGTTATTTGTTTATAGTCGCATTCATATTATTTTATTTTTATTTTGTCGCGATACAAGTAAATTGTTTTTCATCTAAGAATTTGATTGACATTTTTAAGATTAGTAAAAGACAATTTTTTGTAATTTTGTGTTTTTTGTCAATATTTTTATTATTCTTTTTAGTATCTTATGTTATTTTATCTTTTGTACCTTATGTAGATATTTTAGTTATTTTATTGTATGTGTATTTATCTACATATTTCAAGGCGGTACTTTACAATGGATAAATATAACAAAATACTTTTGATAGTAGTTGTGCTAGTTTATCTTAATGCCATGTTCTTTTATCTAAAAGATGTTTATGTTGATAAAGGAATGCCGGGTGTTGGTAATATTGGTTTAGATACAAAAAAACCAGGAGTAAAAATACCCGGAGGAACATCAGTATCTTTTGACAATGGCCCAGAAGAAGTAAAAAAAACGACTAACGAAGGCCACATCATTGAACAAGAATACGGTGCAGGAGATATTAAGATCGATAATTTTACTTTTGACCAAGAGCTTTCTAAAATAAAAACAGTTCTTGTAAGTTTTAAAACATTAAAAATTCAGCCAAAACCTTACTGCTTCGAAGAAGAAGTGATAGAAAACGTTTCTTTTCAAGTACCTAAATTTACCGGAATGACTATAAGTGAAGATGATTTACGCGATACCAAAATTCCAAATATTGATCAAGTCGGGTTTACCGGATTAGTTTATCCTTATACTAATGAAACAGAATCTAATATTCATAAAGAAAAAAATGCAACCCAAATTGAATACGAAACGTTAACGGAAATAGTATCTCATTATGTTACTAAATGTCAAACATCGGACGAAATATTTTTGTCGTCAATATTTGGAACTGTTGATATTATGCAAAATGATGCGGCGATAGCCACTTATTCGCTTACTTTTAGAAAAGAAGAAAGAGATGATAAAATATATGAGTATCTTGTTGTCGAAAAAGATATTTTCCTACCACAAGAATCTGGCAGATATGGTCTTAGGGTAATAATCTGGGATAAAATTTCAGGCAATAGAGTAGAGCATGACGAAGAGTTTTTTGTAAAGTGATGTAAAACTTTGGACAGAACTATATAAATAGATAAATTATTAAAGGAAACACTATATTAATATAGTTAAGGGATGACTATAATTTTGTTATCTTTTCAAGTTTTAATTAAATTTTTGTTAAAATAGAGGATGTGGGTAATATTAAAAAAGGACAAGCTTCAAGTGTATTTTTCTTTGCTTTCATGGCGCTGGCAATTGTCGCACTTTTAATATTTGGCATTTCGATGGTGAAAAATTCTTTAGATGCAAAATCTAAAACTTCATCAGTTATTTTTGAGAAAGATTTACAGAAGAAAACAGCTGAGTTGTCCACTAAATCATTTGGTGCAATAAATACTGTAAATTTTGATGTTTCAGCACAAACAGAAAAAATATGTTTTATAGATAAGAAAAAAATTCCATCTTTATTTTGTGAAGAAAATCCGGAAATTTGTGCGCAAGTAAGAAGCGAAAACGAAGATAATGTTTTTGTATTACAAAACGATGGAACTTATACATCCTTTAATGTGGAAAATATTAAAATAAATGAAGGGGTGCGATGCGAAGGCGCAACCGATGAAAAAATAGTTGTTGTTTTAGAAAATAAAGTAGATTCTATAGAAATTCTTTCAAACAAAAAAGCAAGAAGTTCACTTTTAATCGAACCAAATCCAACAAATAGAGTTATGTCTATTACCAGTACTGATTATGTTTTTACTTTGATTATTCAGGCAGGAACTACTGTTTCTTCTGACGAAATATATATTTATGCAAATGATTTGAATTACGATTTGTCTGACGTTGTTTCACTTTCTCCAATATATGATGTCGGGCCAAAGAACGTGAATTTTAATAAAGATGTTACTGTTTCTATGAGTTTTCATCCGGAGTTTCTTTTTGATATAGAAGAAGAACTTGTAATTGTTAGATTTACTTCTACAGGAATCGCATACGAAGAATTATCTTCAAAATCTATAACTACAGAAAATGGTGTTTATTTGATAAATTCTACAATTCCTTTAACATCCGCATTAGGACACAGATTTATGCTAGCGAAAAAAAGAGATGCTGCCGATAAAATTAGAATAGAAAATATGAAATTTGATGCGCAGAAAAAAGGTATTAATTTAAACGGATTAAATCCTGTTCTTGTTAATAGAATAATAAGAATTTTATCTGGTACAGGAAGCGAAACACAAAACGTTTATATGCAGGATTATTATGATGAAAATACTAATTCTACTTTAGGGGACGGTTCAGAATTCGGGGATGTATTAAATCAAACTATTATAGATG
>JBAZVA010000033.1:0-16403 GCA_041661165.1 Candidatus Woesearchaeota archaeon
AAGAAACCCAATATTTTCAAGTATTGGCTTTACAATTTTAGGATTTGGTTTTTTTCTTAAAATGACAGGTGTTTTCTTCACAGGACTTTTATGGATGGGACTTAGTTACAATCAAGCTAAGAAAGAAGAAAAAGAATTATCTCACACATATGGTCAAACGTATATATTTTACAAAAAACATACACCTATGCTTTTTCCAAATATCGTACTAATGATTCAAGATTTTCTAAAGAATAACAGATAATAAGCATATTAAGACTAATCACTTAATAGATAATCTTTTAAACTTAATATTCTTCTCTTCTAATATGAGTAAATTAGAAATTGTCAGGTGTAAATTAACTATTCTTTTGATAATATTATTCTCATTTGCAATAATCCCATTTGTGAATGCTCAAAACAATCACATTCAATTATTAGCAGTTTCAGAAGATGGAATAATCCAAATAGGACAAGTGGTAGATTTATACATAGAAGTAATCCCGGGAAGCGGACGTGTATTTATTGACTCGTATCCGCTTACAAAAATGGACACTCAAGTATCAACAAGATTTGCAAACAAATTCGCATGCGATTATGCAAACATAGACTGTTCAAAGATTGATTTTATTTACACAATAAGAAGCAACTCTCCAATTATTGGAGGACCAAGCGCATCAGCAGCAATTGGTGCATTAACAATCGCAAAATTAACTAATTCTAATATTGATGAAAAAGTAGCTCTTACAGGAACATTAAATTCAGGCGGAATCATAGGAATTGTTGGTGGGGTAGATAAAAAAATATTAGCAGCAAAAGAAAAAGGACTAACAAAAGTATTAATTCCAAAAGGAAGTAAAATAGAAGAAGAAATAACAAAACATTCAGGCATTGAAAACATTACAGATATTGAATTAAACAATTCAAAAGAAGAAAACATAACAAAAGAAATTCAAATAAATCTTCAAAATAAATTCATAAATTGGACAGAATTTGGAAAAGAAAATAAAATAACAGTTATTGAAGTAATAACAATGCAAGAAGTATTAAAAGAATTCGGAGTAAAATACGAAAAGAAGAAAGAGGATGAAAAAAAAATAGATGACTATTATCAAAAAACAATGATGGCTCTTGCAACAGATTTATGTGACAAAGCTGATACATTGTCAAAAGAAATTAAAAAAATATTAAAAAATGAAACTCAAACAAAAGATGCAAATGAATTAAAAGAAAGAGGAGAGTTATTCTTTTCACAAGAAAAGTATTATTCTTCCGCGTCGCAATGTTTTGCATCACTTTCAAGATACAGATTTTACGAATTAAAACAAAAAAATATGTCAAATGAAACAATCAATGATTTAACACTAAATACAAAAGAAGATATTGACAATTATATTATTCCAAAATACACAACTATCATGGATCTTCAAGCATATGCGGTTGTAAAAGAAAGATTAATCGATGCAAAAAAATCAATAGATGAATCAAAAACAAAAAATGGTGATGATAGACTAAGTACATTGGCTTACGCGATTGAAAGATTTAATACTGCAAATTCTTGGAGCACATTTATCACACATCACGGAACCGCCGTAAACTTAGATGAAACATCTCTAAAAAATGCATGCATAGATAGAATGCAAGAAGCAGAAGAATTAAAACAATATGTTGACTTATATATCCCGGTAGGATTATTTAAAACTGCGTCAGAATCGCTAGAAACTGCAAATAATGAATACATTTCAAAAGAATATGAACTTTGCATATTTTCTGCATCAAAATCAAAAGCAGAAAGCAATATGATATTAAACACACTTGGAATAGAAGAAAACCAAATCAAAGAATTAGTAGATTCCAAACTTAACATCATACTTCAAGTAATTAATTCAAATAAAAACTCATTTCCTATTGTCGGATACAGTTATTATGAATACGCAAAAACACTAAACGATATCAACGATTCTTCGTCTGCATTGCTTTACGAAGAATACGCGCTAGAACTTTCTACAATGAACTTGTATTTTAATGGAGATATATCAAGAAACAAATTTGAGAATTTTGATAACAAAATCACAACTTCAGGAAAATGGGACACACTTTACACATTCATATTAGGTTTTGTTCTTGGAATACTAACAATTTTATTTCATAATAACAAAAAAAAAGAAAATAAATTTTCAAATGAAGATATTAAAATAAAAATAAGAAAAAGAAAATAATAAAATTGAGGTGCAATACATGGTACATATTATGGTTTCAAAAGCAAACGACGTTCAAAAACAAAAAACTGCCAATTGGTCAGCATGGGAAAAAGAACCATCGACATTCGCATACGAATATCCCGAATGTGAAACATTTTATGTTTTAGAAGGAAAAGCAGAAATAGTCACAAATACAGGAGACAAATGCTCATTTAGTGTTGGAGATTGGGTAATAATTCCAAGAGGAACCATTTGTAATTGGACAATTAGCGAAAAAATCAAGAAAAAATATAAGTTTGGATAAATACAAACAATTAATTAAAAAAATAAAATTAAATCAATAAAAACTAAAACATATAATATCTTACTATCATAATTACTAAAATCAGTAATAAGAACATTAATAATAGTAATTCCATAAATAGTCTTTTTCTTTCATCCTGATTTACATTTTTTTTACTAGTCTTTCTATTCAAGTTACTTTCGTGTCCAAAATCAGAATCCCAATCTATTTTCACAGCAGGTAAATGAATATATTCATCATTCCTTTTAGAAGAAGAATTTGAAACTTTTTTCTTTCCTACGCCAGATTTACTTTTATCCCTATCAAACTCATCATCATCAAATATCTTATTGTTACTCTTTTTTAAAAAATTATCAATACCTGGATTTAATATTTCTTTCGTCTTCTTTCTAATCTCATATTCATCATGAACTTTTTCTTTTTTCGCTATTTCTTCATTCATTGCCTTTTGTTGAGAAATTTCATTTCTTATTTGCTCAAGCAACGTAAAAGAAAGTTTAAACTCTTTAAATTCGTTTAAGAAATATTTTGCATAATTTCTATATGCTAATTCAAAAGAAGGTGTTATATCACCATGCATTTTCACAAAAGATTTCACATCTATCAGAATATCATAAACTACGTCCTTTAATTGTTCTCTTGTTAAACTATCTGAACCATATTTTAATTCAAGATTTTTGAAAACATTTTTTATTTCATAATCAACAGAATCTAAAGTGTCTTCATCTTTTCTTCTTTTATCAAAAACATCATTTTTTTTTCGTCCAATACCGTCTCTTGGTACATATGCAAGATACATTGGTCGTACATACTTAACTGCATAATACAGCCAGAATTTGTTTAAGTTCATTTGTTGTTCCATACTAAATAGTATAAATGCAGGAATTTATAAAATTGTTGTATTTCGGTATACTTAATAGTATATTATAGAAACATTTAAATAGCCACAAAGATAAATTAAAAATATAGTTTAAACCCTACAAAATAATTCAAAAACTAAAAAAATGTGATAATTATGGGATTTTTGGACGAAGTACGAAAAAAAAATAAACTTGCAAAATCACTTGTTTCTAATGGACTTGCTCCTAGTTTTGACGTTGCTGTAAAAATGGCAGAAGCAAGAATGAGAGTTGAATCCGGAGCACAAGATCCAATCGAATCTGCTCAACAAAGTGGAGGATTAGCACCACTAACATCAACTAACGTTGCAGGACTTAGAAGTGCAGCAAAAGGACAAACAAAAGAAATGTCGTTAGAAGAACAAAAAAAAGCAAGTATCATGATATACAGACCAAGTGCAGTTGAAGAAAGAAAAATACAGGCGCAACAAACAACAACACAAACATTTCCGCCAATTCAACATACACAAACAACAACAAATGAAGCACAAGAAGGTACAAAAATGGTAGATGTGGAAAAAATATTATCAGAAAATACAAAATTTATAACAGAACAACTAATTGATTTCAAAAGTCAACTAGGCTCACTAATAGCTTCAACAGAAAATATGAAGCAAGAACTTGCAAGTGTAAAGCAAGACATTAATCAATTAAAATCACAACCAAGAATGCAACAATCAAACAATACGGACTCATCAGAAGGACATAGTGAAGCACATACCGACGCAAGTGGTGGACAGCATTTCGTAATACAACCACCTCACAGCGAACATCACGGTGACGCTAAAGAAAATCCAAGAGGAGATCCTAAAAAAATAGATCCTGATTCTGTTTCAATTGAGAAAATGTTTAACTTTTCTCACAAAAAATTTTAATTAGTGAATTAAACAAAAGGTGATACTTTGAATAAAGAATTTTTAAATGAATACGCTAAGTTAAAAGAAATTAAAGACATTTTAATTACACTTGATTTCGGAAAAATAAGTAATGGACTAAAAGAAGTACTATCATCCATCATATCAAAGAAAAATATTTTCAAAGATCAAGAAGAAGCTAAAAAAGTGATTAATTTATTATCCATATTTATAAAAAATCTTGATAACGTTAGAGATGAAAAAGATATAGAAGTATATAAATACTTAGCAATCGAAACAAAAAAAGGTGCAGAACTACACATAAAATGGGTTCTTGAATTATTAGAAAAAACATAGTTTTACTGTACTGACAAAAATTTTTATTTTTTATTAAATATGTAATTCAATGTTGACATCATGGCAAAAGAAGAAGGTGCTGGAAAAAGAGTAATGGGTTTTACTTCTGAAAATCAGTTTGAAGAAACAGAAAAAAATACAACAATTAATGATATAATTCTAGATTTAGACAAAAAATTGCTTGAAACTATAAAAGAATTGACTTTTGAAAAAGAACTTCTAAAACACGAGTTAGAATTAGATGACAAAATAAAAGAAAAAATAATCACATTACATTCAAAAATTTCAGATTTCGAGAAGAAAATAGCAGAAAGAAACAAAAAATACTCGCTCGCAAGAGGACTATGGTATGACAATCCAAAAAAATCATACCAATTAATATCAGATGTTGCAAACAATGACCGAAAACTACGTTCCGAAATAAAAGAAATTTATTCAGAACTAAAAAGAAATAATCTTAATGAAATAGATGACATTTACAAAAATGTCGAACTATCAAAAGAACAAATTTTATCAATAAAACAAGTAATAAACGCACTAAGTCAAAGATTCGATTATCTTGCAAATCACATATGTTCTGAATATTCAATAAACGAAGACGTAAACAGATTAATTAATGAAAATCCGAATATTAAATTTAACTAAAAAATAATATCATAAAAAATAATTACAACTAATAAACAATAATCTGGTCTTTCTCAAGTGACTCAGCAATTGCCTTTCTAATATCCTTCACAGTTTCCTTACTCATAACTTTGTCATCTAAATCATGATAAATCTTGTCAAGATATTCCTGTCTTAATTTAGTTAATTTTCCGTTATAACCCTTTATTTGACCGGATTTAAAAGACACTGGTTCTTTTTCATCAACATGATAATATTTCTGATAAATAAAAGCCCAAGCTTCATTGTCAGGAGTATAAACAATCTTAAGCTCTAATTTTAACTTGATAGCATTCTCATCTACAGCCATTTGAACATCAAACTCTTCTTTTATCTGTTCGGCATTTTTCAGATTAGTAATAAGAGTCTCTTCGGTAATTTTTGTGGAAGGAACTCCTTCTTTATTTTTAGTAATTTCAGTAGTTTCAGTTGTGACTACCTTTTCCCCTTCAGAAACATCTTCATCAACATCACTATCTTTCTTACCTTTACCAATTTTAAGAACTGCAACTTTATCTAAAACCCGATCAAACAAATTTTTCTTTTGCATAAGTTCAAGCTCATAATTCTTTGCAAAATCATTAAATTTTGAAACACGAACTTGTCCGTCATAGAAAGGATTTGTAACTTTTCTCATGACATCTAGTTCATCATTCATTTTCTGTCTAACATTTTTTATAGAATCATGAAAGAAATTATCAAATTTTTCTGAATATTCATCTTCAAAAGAATAACTCTCTTCCAGATGTTTAATTATCTCAAGTTGCTCATTTACAATTTTTTCAACTCTCTTTAAATCTGATTCATGGTCTTTTAACGTAGAATTAGTAACCTTATTATGATGCTTTTTTATCAAACTCACTTTTTCATTATGGAGCGACTTTAAATAATTCAATTTTTCTTTAACCATATAATCACACTCTTTCTTACTCATTTAAGTTTTTTACCAGCCTTGATTTATCATGTAAATAATCGTACTATATTAGTAGCTCCGATTGGAACCGTAAATATAATCTGCATACTATTCTGCGTGCTGGTAAAATATGTTCATCAGAACATATTAGGACGAAGTCCTTTAACTTTCGGACAAAGTCCTTCACTAAAGTAATTTTAAAACATTTATAATTTTGTCTATTTTTCTTGTTTCATCAGGACCTATTGCGCCGCAAGTTACAGTTCCTGGGTCAACAACTGTGTGACCTGCATCCGTAATTGTACAAGTGGTAAGCCCGTCATCTTTTGCCATTTGAAGATATTTATATAATTCCTTTTCATCAGTAACTTTAAGTGCAATTTTTGCCATGCCAGAATCTCGCCAGTTTGAAACAATCTTCTTATCAGACTTCAAAACGCACTCAACTGACGCATGTGCCCCTTGTGCAACCATTTTTCCTTTAGGAAGCTTAAGATCGGCCCTTACTAAGATTACTTGCTTGTATTCCATATAAAAGAATGAAATATTTCAGTTTATATAGGTTTGTGCTCTAAAGATATCTCCGAAATCTTTGGCGGCATTAATAATATTGTGTAAATAATGATATTTATTTTTGCGACTATTGGAAGAACAATTATATTAGCGTAGAAATGTTTTGCGTGCCGCCGGACTTTTCTGACAAAGCCTGGTCTTAATTAGCGACAAATCACATCAAAAAAAATTAACCCCTGACGATAATAAAAATAACATAAAAAACATATAAACATACAAAAACAATGCCGTGCCATCGCTTTAAACTATGCTCTTTTCTAAATACATTTTTATCTCTTGGCAAAACAAATAAAAACAAAAGAATAGTGATAAAAACCAAGAAAACTATATCAAAATACATTTTAGAAGATATTAATATTGGAGAAATAAGTCCGGAAATCCCTAAAATAAGAAATACATTAAATATATTTGAACCAATAATGTTACCAATTGCAATATCTGCTTCTTTTTTTCTTATAGCAACTATAGATGTTATTAACTCAGGAAGTGATGTTCCAATAGCTATTATTGTTGCAGAAATTAAAAAATCAGATACACCTAATAATTTTGCAAACGAAACAGCACCACTTACGACCCATTGTCCTCCAAAAAAAAGTGCAATAAGTCCACCTATTATCATAAAAGAAATTTTCAAATTAGATGCAAATCCTTAATCTTATCCTGTTCAATAATATTTTGTTCTTTTAACCCCTTATCATTCTTCATTACATGATAAACATAATACACATATATCAAGAAGAAAATCAATAGAAAAATAGAATCAACCTTTGTTATTCCGGAAATTCCGCCATCCAAATAAAATTTTAATGAAAATAATAATAAACAAAACGCAGAAAGAAACGCAAAAGGAATTTCTTTTGTAAGTGTAGATTCTTGTATTTTTAGATTCATAGCAATTACTGAAATACCCAAAATAAGTAAAATATTTGAAATATTAGAACCAACAATATTTCCTATCGCAATTTCAGAATTCCCGGAAAGTGCTGCAACAATATTTACAATAAGTTCCGGAAGCGAAGTTCCAAAAGCAACAATAGTAAGGCCAACAACAAGTGAAGGCACCCCTAATTTCTTTGCAAGCGCAGAAGAACCATCAACTAAAAAATCCGCACCTTTGACAAGCAATACAAGCCCAACAAATAGTAATACATATTCCAACATCACAATCGTTAAAAATTGTGAATATATAACCTTTTTCTTTAGAAAAAACCCTAAAACCACAAAATTCGAAATGCTGAGAGGTCATAACTACAAAGTAGTACCTCTGAAAAGATTTATATACTCTAATATTTATTTTCAAAGGATATGATACAAAACAGTTATTTTGATGTAACAATTTCGAATGAAAGAATAAATCACATTGATAATTTAGTAGAAGACATCAAATCAAAATACGGTTCCTTTAATTTAGAAAATTTAGAACAAGCTGCACAAGATAATGAAATTACAATCATAAAAGATGATAGAATAAACATCCCAAGTTTAGAATACAGAAACGGCTGGTATCTTTTAACAAAGAAAAATATCCCACAAGACGAAAAAACTCAAAGAGTAATGACTTACGGGTTTGCTCGCGCAATTTGTCATGCGATGCTTAATCACAAAGATGAACCAAAAAATGATTCATCTATAGAAGAAAGAATGTCAAAAAGGGATATTATTGAAGATATATTAACAGAAAACGAGAGAAAAGAATTAAGAAAAAAAGAAGCAGATTATTTTCAAGAAAAATTAGGATATAAAGAACCAACAAAAATAGAAATAGCATACGCATTACTTTCAATGAGAAAAACAATTAAAGATAAGTTAAAAATAATATTTAGTGAATACATTCCAGGATTTTCTGCATACGACAACTCACAAATAATTACTGAAGTGACAGGAAAATAAAACCGACTTTGTCCGAAGTCATAAGCAGCCTTTCATACTTAGCGTCAATAATAGTATAAATTAATTTACTTAATCTAAAGAACGGATTCTAATAGTGCACATTGTTACCTCGTTAGAGGTCGCTAAATGTAATGCGGCTATGTTTGCTGCTAGACTTTTCGGACAAAGTCAGTAAAACCGTAGCTTTTTTAAAGAATAACACCTAAACATAACATATGGGTGAACAAACAACATTTTCTCTTAAAGCGTTCGCAATCTTTCTTTTAGTATTAATAACATTTGGCGTAGTAAATATGTTCGTATCAAAATTTGACATGATAAAATACGATTTATTCGTAGTTTACGGATTAGCAATGTTATCATTCTTCTTTCTAATATCAAATAATATTATGGGCTGGATTTTGCCTGGAGTGTCAGCTGTTTGGATACTATTTAACCCAATCAAAGCATCATTTTTAGAACCGGGAATCATATTTCAATTAATTAAAACTAGTGGCCAATTAAGATTAATACTTCTAGTAGAAACATTACTATGGGTAATTTTGTTATCAATAATTATAATCTCAATAATGATGAAACAAAAAAACAAAAGAGATGATGCTTTTGAGATTTCAGCAGGAATATATATAATATTATTTTCTGCATTCTATTTAACAGGTTTTCTAAATGGATTTTTAGAAGGAAATTTTAGTGCAAGTTTAGCATTAACTCCAGTATTTGTACTTATCACATACATAATTTTATTCTATGTAGGCTATTTGTTCGAAGGACACAGAGAATAATTTTCTTATAAAAAAGAACAACATACAAAGTATTTTACCAGCCTTTACATGTAGTGTAAATAATTGTGTTAATTAGAAACATCAATTGGAACTACATTCATATTAGGTATACGAGTTTGCGTGCTGGTAAATACCCAAAACAATCACTCGCAAATAACTAAATCTCCCGTCAACAAATCAGAATATACTTCTTCGATGTTCTTCTTTTCAATCAAAAAAGAATTTACCCATCTAAATGCAACATCATGAACTCCGTTTGCCGCAGGCGTCCCAAGTTTTGATAAATCTATCAAAGACGACAAATTCATTATATTATTTTCTTTTATCGCAAAAAGCCACATTATTTCAAACGCATACGCTTTCGCCTCTTCACTAATCTTTGAAGATAAAGTAGTAGTAAGCACGTGACCTAGTTCATGACCTATTGTAAGCATCATTTTATCAAGTGAATCCCTAAGTACAAAAATAAATTTTATTTCAGAAGGCACACAAAACCCTCTTATAGGCTCATTCCAAATTTTTTTAGCATACAAACCATATCGCTTTGCCATATCCTGTTCATTACAAATTTCTATATGTAAATTATAAGGTAAATTGTTTCCAGTCACAATTTTCAAAGTCGTATTTATTTCATTGATAATTTCCACAGTATCTCCAAGAAAAATAATAGATTTTGCATTTTTAATTAAAAACATTTCAGAAGTATCATTATACTTTTCTTCTAAAAATTCAGAATTTTCGTGAATATTTTCATATAAATTTCTTTTTTAAGTTGTAGAATATATAGAAAAACTTTGTCCTGGCAAATAATTCATTAAAAAATTATCAGAAACATTAGTAGAAGGCAAATAAGTCGCACAACCTTGACAAATATATTTATTTGCAGAGGATAACATATACGAATTTTTGTAACATCCCATAATTCAACACACATCAATTAACAAATGGTAATAATGATAATAATAATGATAATAATGATAATAATAATGATAATAATTCACATAAACATCAAACAAACACAATAAAACTATCCGGCAATTTCTCTAACGCGAGCAAGAAACTTCACAAGATAATATTTTAATTTCTGAAAGAATTTCATTTTTTCAATTTCAATAGTATCTACATAATGCGTTTCATACTTTATTTTGTTTGCATCAAAATAAAGCGCATCAATATACAAAGAATTATTTCCTTGATAAATATTATCTGCCTTTAACGAGATTTTATATTGTCTTGGAACATCAAAAGTATCAATATGCCAACTTTCAACATAGTCCCCAATATTAAAATTCACATCAACATTGTAAAGCGTGCTCTCTTTATCAAGCCGAAACTCAACAGCATAAAAAGAATCATAAGATAGTGTTTCAGGTTTCGATATAATCGTAACAATCAAATCTGGTTTTTTTAATATTTCAAACTCAATTGGAATAACTTTGTAAATTTCTTTATTTTCAAGTACTGCTTTTGAAGAATATTTTTTGACATCTTTTAACAATATACTGAACTGTTTGTTTTTAATTTCACCTTTTTTTAATCTAAATGATTCGCAATCATTTAAAAAACATAATTTTAAAACTTGCTCCTTATTTCCATTATTTTTTACTAAGCAATCAACTATTGTAGGTTCATAATCATAAAATGAATTTTTATTTGAACATGAAAAATCAATATCCTGATTTGCCAATAAATCAGCTTGTTTTTGCAATTGAAACAATTCAGAAGTTATCTCTTCGTAAGAATAGACCATATCCTTATTTGTCAAAGTCATATTACTAACCAAAGAAGAAACCTGTGAAGATTCAGATTGGATAGGATAAATATAATAATGACCCTCGTCAACAGTATCATTGACATAAACTATCCAGAAAATCTTTTTCTCTTCAAGAGGTTTTAATAATATTACTTGATTATTTTTTCCAATAACAGTAGGAGATTTTGAAAGATAAACGTTTGCAGTATAATAATTATTTTTCAAATTAGTTACTTTTGCTTCAAAAATATTATAACTAAACGACCCAACACTTTTATGAATTGGAGAAAGTGAGATAGTAATAGGATTTTCTTTATCTCCAATAATTTCTATTGCAGAAGTTTGTATAGAAAGCGCAGATGTAACTAAAGTAACATCTCTACCAACCCATTCATATTTTATAGAAGACTCATTTGCATTGTCAGACTCTTTTAATTTAATATGAGAAGCATCAACAAAACCATATTGTTGGTATGTAAAATCAAAGGGAATCCAACCATATCCTTCAAAATAAACTTCTGCCCACGCATGTGGATCCCAGTCGTTCTTACCATTCAAATTAGTATATGCAACACCAGAGACATACTTTGCAGGTATTCCAATAGATCTTGCAAACGCAATAAAAAGTATTGTTGCTTCATCACAAACTCCTTTTCTTAGTTTAAGAGTATTTGATGCTTTTTCAACAGTATTTGCAGAATCAAGATTATATTCCATATTATCAGTAATCCATTTTGATAATTTATAGACAACAACATACAAATCATCTTCATTTCCAATAATATCTTCTGCAGTTTGTTTTATTGTTTTATCTTTATCAAAATCCATAAATTCAGTAGAATGCGTATATTCATTTCTATACTCATAATCATTTGACAAAGGATATAGAATTTTTTTTGAAATAGGTTTAAATTCTGTTTTTAATCTCATCTTAGCAGAATATCCAAACTGATAAGACCCTAATCTTGGTTTATTATAAGTAAAAACAAATTCGCCTTTTTCTTGAGTAGCATCTGTTTCAAGCGAAATTAACTCTTGTCTGTAATCTGTTAAAGGATACAAATCTAATTTAACATCGGTAGAAGTAACTGACGGATTAGATCCATCCTTTACTAATTCAAATGATGAAGAAATTTGCAAATTGAGTATTGCCTCTTCAACATCCGCATAATTTACAGTTTTTGCTGCAAATACTAAAGAAGAACAAAGAATACAGATTGAAAATACTAAAAAAAGCGTACAAATCTTAAAACCCTTAAAAACCCCTTTACCAACCATAAGCAAAATAGTATAATAAAGGATATTTAAAAGTATCTTTAAAAACAAAATTCAACTCTTAATTCCATTCAAGAAGTATTTACCGGCAAACAGAACAGTATACAGCTATTAAATTAGTTCTTTAGAATAAGCAATTATTATTAGCACTATCATCAGCTATACAAGCAAGGCCGGTAAATATTTCACGTTAGTATTCATAAAAACCACAATAACACAGATAAATATTTAAATAGTATACTTAATCGTATAACATATGGTAATACCAGAACAAAAAGGAGTAATGATTAAATGTAGAAAATGCGGAGCGCAAGCTTTAGCAAGTACATTCAAATTAGATCCAGAATACAAAACCGTAGTATGTCAAAATTGTTATCAAAGAAAACCTCATTCTAGTACAATTCAAAACAGCCCATTTGGAGCTCAAGGTTTTAGTCCGATAAATAAAGTTGCATCCGACAAAGATGTTATTGACAAAGTAAGAAATTCAAATCCTTCAATAAGAAATGTTCCATCTTCTTCAAAAATTGTTTCAAATCCAAAAGGAGCAGGTTGGGATAGACAAGATGATTTTCTTGAATTAAGTATGCTAAAGAAAAGAGAAGATGAAGAAAAATTCCAACCTAGCATGCAAAAAGAAGGAACAAAAGTAGTTGGTCCAAACAAAATTAAAGTAAAATGTTTCTATTGCGAATATTCGTATCCATTCGATACTGAAAGAAATTTCCCAAAGAATTGTCCATATTGCGGAAAAGCTAACAATACAAATTAATTTCCATTTCTAATAGTAAATTTAACGAAATCTATCAGAAGTCTTTGGCGGCCTTGCCTCATAAGAGGCAACTGAACTTTTGTGAGATTGCATAAGTCGCGCAAATAATGGTACCAATAGTATTTACTTATTCTAAAGAACAAACATATTACTGAATACTGTTTTGCTTGCCGCCAGACTTCACAAAGAAAAATCAATAAAAACATTTATATTCACACAGAAAGAATTCTCTATTGACATGACACAAACAGAAGGACTTGCAAAGATAAATGTAGAAATAAAAGATATTGTTTCAAAGAAAATGGATGTATTCTATAACATAAGAATGAAAGAAAATAGAGATTTGACCATACTTCTTCTAAACTGTTTAGATAAAAAAGAAATGAAGATAATGTCTCCGCTTGCAGGTTCGGGTGTAAGAGAAATTCGTTTCCTAAAGGAATTAAAAGAAGACAACATCAAAAAAATCATAATAAATGATTACAGCAAAAATGCATATAATTTAATCAAAGAAAATTTGGAATTAAATAACATAAAATACAATGAAGATACAGAAGAAAAAAGCAATAGTGAAGAAAAAAACAAACACGAAGAAAACATAAAAGTAATAGTACAAAATCTTGATGCAAATAAATGCATTATAGAAAACCTCGGATTTGATTTTGCAGAAATTGACCCATTTGGTAACCCAAACCCATTTCTAAATAATATAATACTTGGTCTTTCTAGAGGCGGAATTCTAGCAATTACGGCAACAGATACCTCAAGCCTTTGCGGAACATACAAAAAAACCTGCATGCGACACTATTTTGCAACCCCACTAAATTGCTATCTAAAACACGAACTTGGCGTAAGAATTCTAATAAGAAAAGTCCAGTTGATTGGAGCACAGTTTGAAAAAGCATTAACACCAATATTTTCGTATGCAAAAGAACATTACATGAGAGTCTTTTTCATTTGCGAAAAACAAAAAACTGCAACAGATAACATAATAAAACAACATAAGTTTTTATCTCTAAATGAAAAAGATGGAACTTATAAGTGGGGAATTCATGGACAAAATAACACAGATGATAATAATGACAACAACAAAATTCAAAAAACCCACACATTAATCGGACCAATGTGGTCAGGAGAATTGTGGGATAAAGAATTAGTAAACAAAATGTGCGAATCGGATGAAAAAGAAAGTAAACTAAATAACAAAAAAGAAAATAAACTTTTACACACAATTAAAAACGAAATGAATTATCCTCCGCTATATTACAACACACATATTCTGTCAAAATTAAATGGACAAGCATACCCGCCAAAAAGTGATGGTTTTGATACTACGCATTTTGATAAACATTGTGTAAAAAGCAACTTAACTCCAAAAGAATTTATTGAACAACATATTAAAAAACAAAGAGAAACAAAATAATCTATCTAAAAAACTAAACACAAAATAAAGATTAAATAAAAATAAACAACAATAAAAAATATTAAAGATTATATAACTCAGTATATTTCTTCTCAATATAATCTGCAAATAATTTTGCATTAAGTCCAGTACCACAAGCACGTTTTATTATTTCGTCAGCACTATAAAGTCTTCCATATTTATGCACATTATCTTTTAACCAATCAATGACAGACTTTAATTCTCCTTTTTCAATGTCAGAAATTATCTTTTTATTTTTAGAAATAGTATCATACAATTGTGCAGAATAAACTGAACCTATTAAATATGTCGGAAAATAGCCTATATCTCCTTGCATCCAATGAACATCTTGAAGACACCCCTCCAAATCATTTTTTGGAATATAACCAAACAACTCTTTTGATAATTTCCCCCACTCTTTTGGAATATCGTCCACTCTTAAAGACCCATCTGCAATCTTCTTTTCAAGTTCATACCTCAATATAATATGAAAACAATATGTTAATTCGTCAGAATTTACCCTTATAGGTTGTAATTCAACTTTGTTTAAGTCAAAAAACCAATCTTCAAATAAAACATTCTTATACTCAGAAACTTCTTTTTTAAAGTGTTCAAAAATTATCCTAGAAAATAATTTATTTTTCCCAATCATATTTTCAAAAAATCTAGATTGCGATTCATGAAGCGCAAAAGAACAAAATTTTCCTACAACAGTATAATCATATTCTTTTGGAAGACCTAATTCATATAAAGCATGACCTCCCTCATGAAGCGTCGCATATATAGAATGAAGTGGAATATTTTCCTCATATCTTGTCGTTATTCTAGCATCATCTTTTCCAACTCTAACCGTAAAAGGATGTGTTGAAGAATCTAACCTACAAATATCATCAGTAAGATACATTTTTTGTTTTACAAATTCACACGCCTTTTTTAGTATCTCTTTATTTATCTTAACAATTTTTTGATTTTCTTGTTGTTTAATATATTTTTTAGAAAATAATATTTTTTTTAGTAAAGGAACTAATCTTTCTTTTAAATACGAAAACTCTTTGTCTATTTTTTCACTAGTTATGCCTTCTTCATAATTATCAAGTAAAGAATTATATGGGACTCCAAGACAATTTACATATTTAATTTGTTCTCTCTTTAAATCAATAGTTTTAGAAAGATTATTTCTAACTATAGAAAAATCATGTTTTTGACGTGCCAATTTCCAATCATTAACACAAAGTGGTGCAACTGCGGCCATATCAGAAACTAATTTAGAAGGAATTTTCTTTTGTTTATCAATATCTTTTTTTAGTCTTTCAATTACAAATCTATCTTTAGCTGAAATAGTTTTATTCTCTAAAATGTCATTAATTAATTTAAATATTTTCTTATCACAGAATCTATTATGTATTTCTTCTTGAATAATAGACAAAGAATTACTTCTAGATTCAATTCCTTTTTTTGGCATATAAGTTTCCATATCCCACATCAACAATGCCAATGCAGATTCAAATCCATCAATAGATTTCTGAAAACTATAAATCTTATTTATTTTTACAGATATATCATTATTTTTAATTTCGGGATGTTTAATTTTAAATACCATATTTTTTTAAAGACAAATTAAAGTATATAAATATATACTTTCATATTTAGAAAAACATTTTTAAAATAGAACTTAAAAAAGAAAAATGACAAATAATAAATTAACACGTAAAAATATTAAAAAATAATAAAAATACTAAAAAAGTACTATTTTTTAGTACAAAAG
>JBAZVA010000034.1:0-16285 GCA_041661165.1 Candidatus Woesearchaeota archaeon
TCAAAACAAATAAAATCATGACATTAACAAATCAATATGTGAAAATAATTCTTATATCAACTCTTGGAGAACCAAAAAGATTGACAGAAATAAGCACAGAGTGGTTTAACAACAAAGCAAGATTATACCAACCAGATATAATGAAATATATTAAAAAAGCAGTGGATGATGAACTACTAATCCAAAACGACAAATACTACCATGCAAACATAAAAAAAGTAATAGAACTGATGTTTGAAAATTTTCAATTCGGAGAAGAAGAAAAAGTATTCTTAGAATATAAACAAAAACTAATATTTTACTATACACAATTATCAGACTATACTAGAAAAACATATCTTCATTTTGACATTATAAAAGATTTAACAAAAATGAATCTTAAAAATATAGATGACTTCGATATAAAAACAATAATACTTATGCCTTTTATTCTAAGATGTTTTGAACAAAAAGATAAAAACATAACAAACATCCTCATTCAATTTATGAATTTAGAAGAATATGTAAAACTCATAGAAAAATTAGAACTAGAAAATTATTCAATATTAAAAGACAGCAAAAATATAGACACATGGGTAGAATATTCAGAATGGCTATCAAAGTCATTACCAAAAATGCAAAAAAAAGGATTAACGTTCTTTTCAAAAAATAAGAACACATTAAAAAAACTCGGAGGATTGTAACAATGACAAAAATACTAGAATCAGCATCAAAAAATTATAAATTAAGAAAATTATACTGGATGTTCCCGGGGTATTTTTTCATACTTTTATCAATAATAATTTTGTTAATTCCTGATAACTTAAACGACTTAACAAAAAAGATAGGAATCGTCTCATGCATCATAGTAGGTATTTGGTTTTTAATAATGGGATCCTTAGCACATAAAGAAGTATTTAGAAAATAGGTGAAAGAACAATGAAAAACATAATAAATAAAATATTTGAACCGAGTAAAAAGAAATCAATAATACTCATAGCATTAGTTTGCTTATTCATATTTTTACACATATCATCAGCAATTTGCGTTTTAGATTTTTTAAGACCATCAATGCACGGAATTTGTTCGTCATACCGAACAGAAAGCAATACAAATTACATGTCAACAATTTTATTATTCATATACAAATCATCATTATTATTTACAATACTTCTTTTCGGATATATACTAACAATATTATTTAAATCGTTAATAAATTCAAAAAAAGAAATAGTAATTAAAAAACTCACAATCTCAGGTACAACAATAGGATTTTTAATTGGATGCATACCTGCGATAATATACTATTATTTTGATTCGGTTGCAAAAAATATTGAAAGAGTTTATCCGAAATTTGCCATGATAATAGGAATAATATTTTTCTTAATCTTTTTAGCAAGTTTGATATTCAATTCAATAGGTCTACTAATATCAGTAATAATCATTGTGCTAATTTCCATATCCCCATATACGTTTCAAACCAACACATTAACTGAAACATCAATCATAATCATACTAATATTACCAAGTATAATAATGTCAACAATACAAGGATATTTCTATACAAAAATTCCAAAAGATAAAAGAAAAATATTTTGGAAAATAAACATATCAATATTTATTGTATTAATATTATTATTAATTGGAGGAATCATAATGCAAACTACAAATTCAAATAGTAACAAAGCATTAGGCTACAACAGTTATACAATTGACAACTACATACCATACGCGATGATAGTTGCAATAATTATGATAATCGTATTAGGAGTAATGCTGATAAAATCAACAAAAATAGAGAATGAACCCCTAAAAAATGAAATAAATCATCATGAAAAATCTCAAAAAAAGCATAAAAAGTAATATAAATCACAAATAAACAAATATAATCATGAGAAAACAACTATCCGGATCAGATGTAAAAGAATTACTTGAAAAACTACCTACACAATTACAAACATTCACAAAAAAAGACAAGGTCGAACAATTTGATAACATATACAAACTAAACGAGAAACCATTCTTGTTTGAAAAAGACGACAAACTAATTCCACTTCTAAAATCAATTACAAATCCAGAAAGTTACCCGCATGCAATTGTAGATATGGGTGCAATAAGATTTGTTGTTGGCGGAGCAGACATTATGCGTCCAGGAATAACACAAATGTCAAACTTCAAAAAAGATGATTATGTTATAATTATAGACCAAACACATAAAAAACCATTAGCAATAGGAATTGCTTTATTCGATTCTGACGAAATGAAGAATATGAAAACAGGAAAAGTTTTAAAAAATATTCATTTTGTTGGAGATGATTTGTGGAAGATAAGCTAGAAATAAATTCAAATAACATAGTTCTATCAAAAATTGTTCTACCAGCCTTAATTGTATTGCAAAATAACAGTACCAAATATAATCACTTATTCTAAAGAACAAATTTAATTACTGCATACTGTTTTGCTTGCTGGTAGAAAAATCCGACGTTAAAAAGTTTATAAAATTTTTAAGAAAAAACACTTATTCAGTCAACTTCAAATAATAAACTTCTGAAGTCTTAGAACATAAAGAAGGAGTCACTTGATAAGATTCTTTTCCTACAGAATTTAATCTATAAAAAGCATTAAATGAAACAGTTCCGCTATCTTCTGGAATACAAACTTTATCTACTTTAGTAAACTTATCTTCAGCATTTCCTTTTTTATACTCAATTAATTCTTTTAATGCAGTAATTGTACAACCATCAGATAATCTTAATGTTACAATTGTCGCTTCAGGAGAAGGAACAACAGACGTATCAATAACTGTTTTAGTATTTAAAATTTCGGCAGTTATCTCCTTCATTTGATTTGTTTCTATATCACAAGTTGATTTTTCCTTAGATTGACAACCAGATAAAACTAAAGAAACAAGCAAAACAAAAACAATCACAACAAATACCTCGTATTTCATAGAATATGTAGATAAACAGCTATTTTTAAAATTAACGGTTGCTCTTTTAAATAGTTCCCACACAATTAAAATCGATTACCAGCCTTAAACATATTGCAAATAAAAGTATCAATAATATCACATATCAATAGAAAAATCAATCTTTACAATTAATTTGTCTGGAATCCTCTATATTGTTTCTCACAATTCCATTATATATTTTAGAACAACCTAAAAGATTATCATCATTTTTTATCAAATAAACACCATCTGGTTCTTCAAAATCTATATCCTCACCTTTAAGATAGTGTCTTGCATCCAAATCAGACAAATTAATTATGTGTTTATGACATTTTGGTCCAAAATATTGCGTACCCTGAATAGTTAAAATCAACATATCTCCATTATAAGTACCAATTTTCATACCAATTTGCCTAACTTTTAACTTATTTATATCAACATTATCCAAATCAGAAGAAAATAAAAATATTTCATCATTTTCTTTTATTAAATGAAAATCATCTTTCCCAGAATATCCAAATCTTGTTTTAAGAAACTCAATTATTTTCTTTTTCTCTTTAGAATTCAGGAATTCATACTTCATTATAATAACAAACCACCCTTACTTTAAAAATGCTTTGTAATATAACCCCATCCAAAAGTCTTCATACCAGCCTAGATATATCAAGCAAATAATAGTGCTAATTAGAAGTACCGATTGAAACTGCATTTCGATTATACATACATAGCCGCGTTGCACTTGGCTACCTCTGCGAGGAGTCTGCGTGCTGGTAAGAAGACTTCAAACAACACCCCAAAAGTCCAAATATTTATAAAAAAGACAACACATCAACATATTATGGTTAACGAAATAAAAGAAATGAGACTAAAAACTCTTTCTGGATATACAATCACATTTGGCAATTCAAAAATGAAGATAATTTCTGATTTTGGATGTAATTTAATTGAACTAATTTTAGATGGAAAAGAAGTACTTGATACAAACAAAGATTTTGATAATTTAACACTAAACAAAGGAGCAAAAAGCGCCCTTCTAATTCCATTTCCTAATAGAATTTCAAAAGGAAAATATACTTTCGAAAACAAAGAACACCAAATAGAAATAAACAAACCTGAAGAAGAAAACGCAATACACGGAGTATTATACAACAAACCATTCAAATTAACAAAGAAAAACATAACAGAACAAGCGGCTTCAATAACATTCGAACACGAGATTAAAAAAGAAGATATCAAAGGATATCCATTTCATATTTTAGTTTCAATAACTTTTATTCTAGAAAAAACCCGTCTTTCAATAATAATAAACACAACAAACAAAGGAAACAACAACGCACCGTACGGAGTTGGCTGGCACCCATATTTCAAAATAACAAGAAAATTAGAAGATTGTGCAATCATGATTCCGTCAAATACAATTCTAGAATTAGATGATAAAAAACCAATGATTCCAACAGGAGAAGTACTAAAAAACAAACATCTTCCAACATTTGATTTGATTGGTGATGCAGAATTTGATACTTGCTTTACAAACCTCACACAAACAGAATGCTTCTTAGAAGAATACACAATTTTCTTTGACAAAAGTATGGACTTCCTGCAAATTTATACTCCGAAAGATAGAAGTTCTATCGCAATTGAGCCAATGAGTTGTGCGCCAGATGCATTCAATAACAAAATGGGTCTTGATATTATAAAACCGAATGAGACTAAACCAAACTTCTTTGGGATTAAAATAGAGAAAAAATAAATACCATAAAGATAAAAAGAAGAAAATAAATAACACATAATAAAAATAATATAATTAATTTACAAACAGTCTATTCGCAGCATTTGCACAACCATATAAAGAAATATCGTAATCAAGCGTTAAATATACAGGAATTTCTTTTAGAATCTTTCCCTGAGCATCATTAAATTCAAAAGAATCCATAAATGCACCATCAAGTAACAATTCCTTATTTTTTGATGCAATTCCTCCGGCAATAAACACTCCACCGGTAGCCAAAAACATTAATGCAACACTTTGTGCAAATCTTCCGTAAAGCGACATAAAGATATTCATAGTTTTCTCACAAGTGGGATTTTCTTTTATCGCCATAGCGATCTCTGCAGCTTTATCAACATTAGTTTCTTTATCAATATCTTTAGTTGTTTTCATATGATGAACTTCAATCAAATGTACTGAATATTTCTCGTCATTACTAAGAGTATCAAAAATATTTTTTATACCCTGACCAGAAAGAATTTGTTCAAACCTAACCATGGAACCTCTATCTTTCAAATAATTCAAAATTTTAATATCTTCATCATTAAATACTGCAAAATGCGCATGACCTCCTTCTGAAGGATGTGGCGTATATCTACCATTATCGTATGTTAAAAATCCTACTCCAAGACCAGTACCCGCACCAACTATTGCAATAGTTCCTGCATGTAAAGGACTCTTACAACTTTTATCAGTATGTGGAACTTGAACAATCTGTTTTTCATCAGTTACATCTATAACGTCGACACCATAACCTATTGCAAGAAAATCATTTATTACTAATACATTTTTTAATGCAGTGTTTTTTCTAATAGAATCATCATCAATTCCAAAGGGAACATTTACACATCTTGGACATTTGTTATTCACAACCGCACCTGCGACAGAAATGCAGCAAGAATTAGTAACAAGATTTGAATTTTTTGTATAACAATCTTTTAGAAAATCATTAATATATGGAACAATATCTTGTACACTTTCTGTTTTATGATCTCTTTTTTCAAGAACAATAAATTTCTTAGAACTTTCTACACCCATCATTGCAAGACGAGTATTAGTTCCACCAATATCAAGCACCAATATACACTTTTGCATTCAAGACCTCATTTTAGTAAACTAATAATAGTAAAGTTAACAAATGTATTTATATTGTTTTCTCTAACAATTTTCAGTAATTTACGTCATTAAATGTCTTTACCAGCCTTAATACGTAGTACAAATATTAGTATAAATTAGAAGTACCTATTGAAACCAGACAAATATTCTGCATACAAATCTGCGTGCTGGTAAAGACATTTATAACAGAATTTAAACCAAAAAATTAAACAAAAACTAAATCGCCCAAGTAGGATTACTTTTTCTCATAATCTCAGCAATTTCCTTCAACAAATTCTTAGTGCTTTCATCAAGCAAATCTTTATACTCCTTAAATTTTCTAAATTGCTCTTCAGTAAGTAAAGAATAAAACACATCACCATCGTTTACACTTCTCTTATAAACTAAATTTGGAAACGATGCAGCAACCTGCATGCCTTTCTCTGCAGTATGAATACTTTTCTTTTCATGCTCCATTGATTTTAAAATAGTAGATTGATTCCCTTCAGAATTCATCAAAGGCGAATTTGCTCTTAATACACCAGAAATAACTTCAACACCACAAACAAAAGGAGTTGATTGTCTAAAAATAAATTGTTTTAAAACTTGAATCTTACAAACAGAAGGAAGTTGTGACATTCTCTGTAAATTCATTTTTTTCTGTTCAGTAGATTTCCAAAGCTCATACTCTTCAATTAAACGATATATTACAGAATTAGTCATGACATGAACAAGTGTTTCTTTATGAAAATCTTTTGCCTCAGGCATTATGTCAATATTAAACCCAAGTATTACTGCAGTAAGAGGATCTTTTTCATAATTTCCGTGTGCATCCATTAAATCTTTTTTAGTAATCTTTCCTACGGATGCGTGTCTTATTGGAATTTTTTTCTCTTGTAAAAGTTTAACCAATGCTTCAAGTGAACCAAGTGTATCTGCCTTAATTATAATTCCATTAGTTTCTGTATCAAACACAACTTCATCAACTTCTGATTGAACAAGTTCTTTTGTTTCTTCAATTTTGTCTTCTGTACAGCTCATAACAGGCATTCCAGAAACAACATTTTCAATATCAACTGCCGATACTCTAACACCACATGCAGCACTTACTTCATCTACATTTTGATATTTAGATTTCTTATCACGCATATCTTGCATATCATTTGGCTCAAAAAGAGCTTTTACTTTAGAAACAATAGGAGTATCAATTCCACCAATAACAATCGTGTCGCCTAATTTTAGAGTACCATCATACAAAATAACATCCATGATAGTTCCAACACCTTGCATTTCTTTTATTTCCAAAATTGTTCCATGAGCATCGTGTGAAATATCAGAATCTGCTAATTTTTCTTCTAAGTATTTTTGAGAAAGACCCGCAAGCATTAAAATTAATTCTGGCATTCCTTCTCCACTTTTTGCACTCGTAGGAACTATTGCAATTTGTTTTGTAAAATCAGAAACTCTGTCAAAACGATCTGCTTCAAAACCATGTTCAAATAATTTCCCGACAATTTCATACAATTTAGTTTCAAAAACAGTAATAGTTCTTTGCTCTTGCATTGCAACATCTTTTAATACAGGAGTTTTTTGATTAATTCTCCAACCGCTAATCGTGTCAATTTTATTTGCCGCAATAATAAATGGCGTTTTATAATTTTTTAAAATTTCAACTGCTTCAATTGTTTGCGGCTGAATTCCTTGATTAATATCAATTACAAGTACAGCAATATCTGCTAAATTACCACCACGTTTTCTAAGCGACGTAAAAGCAGCGTGACCCGGAGTATCAATACATAAAAGCCCATCAAATTTTAAGTCCATTTTTAATGAAAGTAACATATCGCCGCAAATACTTTTTATCACACTTAACGGAACAGTTGATGCTCCAACGTGCTGCGTGATTGCACCTGCTTCTCTATCACATACAGAGCTGTTTCTAATGTAATCCTGAAGAGACGTCTTACCATGGTCTACATGACCTAAAAACGTGACTATTAGCTTTCGTAACATAACAAGTAAAAATCAAATTTTATTTATAAATCTAACTATGATGTCAGGTATGTCCCAAGTCTATCCTGCCAAGCAAAATACCTCAAAAGAGGCAACTAGACAACGCGACTGTATGCACTTTTTCTAATTACTCTTTCAATGATGTTATAAAATTAACAAAAATATTTACAATGCACTCAATGCACTCATAAGCAGATAGGATTTGGGACACACCTATGATGTCAGCACTATAGAAAACATACGCCATTTATGTTATAACGAATAATATTTATTTTTCTATATTTTTATAAGTAGAGATTATTTTCTTATCATAATGAATTGGTTCACAATAATCTACGAGAATGAAAATTTCTTAGTAGTGAACAAAAAAAGCGGCATTTCAATGCATCCTGCAGGAAGATTCGAAGACTTCAATTTAGTTCTTGAAATACAAAAAGATTTAGGTTACAAAGCATATCCGGTAATGCGTCTAGATAGAGAAACTTCAGGTATTTGTATATTTGGAAAAACATCAGAAGCAGCAGCCCATTTATCGTATTTAATTCGTGAAAAGAAAATTCAAAAAAAATATCAATGTGTTGTTTTTGGAGTTCCAAACCCAAAAGAACAAATTATAGAAAACGAAATTGGAGAACGTATTTGTGATTACGGCAAAGGATGGAAAAAATGTATTGATGGCAAAAAAGCACAACACGCAATTACACATATAAAAGTTTTAAAATCAAATTCTGAGTATTCTTTAGTAGAAGTAGAAACAAAAACGGGAAGACAACACCAAATCAGAGTTCATTTGTCATCAATAGGTCATCCAATCGTAGGAGATAAAATATACAAAGAAGATTGGGTATTTGACAAATGTGTAAATGAATTAGATTACGTAATGACTAAAGAAATGATTGACGTTGTAAAATCCGATAGACTTCTTCTTCATGCTTCGTATGTAAAATTTGAAGACTTTGAGTTTAATTGCGAAATTCCAAAAGAATTTGAAAAATTCATATGAAACAGGGTTCTGTCCGAAAAGTCTGGCGACAAGCAAAACAGTATGAGGCTATTTAAGTTAATTCTTTAGAATAAGTAATTCTATTAGTACAATTATTTACTCAATACAAGCAATCTCACAAAAGTTCAGTTGCCTCTTATGAGACAAGGCCGCCAAAGACCTCGGACAGAACCATGAAACATACATGACAAACAAACCGCACGACAAAAAAATAAAAAAATAATCTAAATTAGAAAAAAATTAATATTCTTCGAAAACCAAATCATCTAAATGACCTAATCCTGCCACTGACATCGTTAACTGTGCAGAAAGTGCAAGCTCAGCATCACCTTGTTTTCTAGCAGTTCTATACAAACCAACTGCAGACATCGCCTCGGCAGCAACATCCGGTTCATGTTTTTTTATTCCTTCACTTAAAGTATACATCTCATTCATAGTTTATCACTTATAGTGATTTGAATTTTGAACCTTTTATAAAGTTTCGCATAGAAAAACGCACCAATAACAAAATACAATATTTATATACTAAAACTCATCACAATAACATATGATTCCAGAAAAAAAAGAGGTGAAAATTACTTTTAGAGAGATTCTTAGGGAGAAAATATTCGAAGGAGACTCTAAAGGCGCAAAAATATTTGATGTAATTCTTATCATCACAATCATACTTAGTGTTATTGCAACAATTCTTGAAAGTATAAGTGTAATAAGTACAAACTATTCAGGGTTGCTGTTAAGACTTGAATGGTTCTTCACAATTCTTTTCTCAATTGAATATATATTAAGAGTTTATAGCGCAAAAGAAAGAACAAAATATATATTTAGTTTCACAGGAATAATAGATATTATCTCAATACTTCCACTTTACATAAGTTTATTCATAAAAGGAGAACAAATACTTCAGGTAATAAGATTACTTAGATTAGTAAGAATATCATCAAGACTTTTCACAGCTACAAGAAGAATAGACGAAATGTCAAAATCAGTATTTAATTTACACCATCATTTAGGAAGCAATGAAAAAGTATTAATGTATTTCAGACCTTCAAGAAAAGAAAGATTATTTTACTATACATTTACAATATCGCTTATGGGTTTATCAGTCATCGAAGTAATCTTCGACATATTTCCACAAATAATAATATCAAACACCCCTGTAACATTTGTAGCAAGTTATATAGTTTTCACAGTATCATTAATACTTCTAATAAAAGCAGAGATAAAAATATGGTCAGAAAGATACACCATTACTAACGAAAGAATATTTTACTGTTATGGAATCATTAGCGAACATTTCAAAAGCATAAGTTACAAATACGTAACAGATATATCACTTTATCAATCAATATGGGATAAAATAATCAAAACTGGCAATTTAAACATCCACACCGCAGGCGGAGAAGGAACAAACTTTGAGATAAATTACATTTCTGATCCATTAAAAATTAAAAAATTAATCAATGATAATATTACAATAGCACATCAAAATAATTATCAAAATCAGGAACATAATAATAAAAGTTTCACAAAATAGATTGACACATGACAAAAATAATATCATTAGCCAAAAAAATTTGTTCATTTGGAGAAAGACAAGATAAAAATCTTCAATTAGCAATAACTTTCATAGAAAAATTTTTATTAAAAAACGACATTTCTTACGTAATATCAAAATACAACGTAGTAGTTCCAAAATTTATCAAATCTGAATTAAAAGTAGATAAAAAAATAATAAACTGTTCTCCGTCTGGATTAACAAGCGGAAAAATAACTACTAAAAAAATCATAAACAATCTAATTGAACAGAAAAAAGAGCAGAAAAACATAAATTTCAATCCACTATGTAAAGAAATATCAAGAATGAACTTCTATAAAAAAGCAGCTCTGACCATCAAAAGAGATGACGTCCAAAAAATTAAAAATTCAAAAAAAATAGATGCGATTCTTATAGTAAAGAAAAAGAAAGAAATTAGAAAACAAATACTTATTGGAAACTTAAAAAATCCGCAAACAATAATTTTTACCCATCTTGATTCTTTAGGAGGAGAAAGTGCGACAGATAACGCAATTTCAAATGCTCTAATACTAGAAATAGTTAGAAATAATAAAAATATACTAAACAATTGTCTTTTTGTTTATGACTCTTGTGAAGAACTATCACTAAATGATAACATTTATTGATGCTATGGATATAGAGTATTCGAACAAAAATATTTTAGAATTCTTAAATCATGTAAAAAAATACTAATTCTTGATGGAATAGGCATAAACACAAAAATATCAAAAAATAAAAAAGATATTGATATTGCATTTAAAATAAAAAATAAAACGCTACTTAAAAAAACTACTGTTTTTATTGAAAATACAAAAGACTATCTAAAAATAGGTCACAGCAAATTAGACACAATAAGTAAAATAAATAAAAAAGACATAATAAAAATTAAAAACATATTGCTTAAAAAATATTTAAATAACGACTAATTATTTTGATTGAAAAATTTTTATTTTTTAAAATATTCAATAAGAATTTCTTTCGTCTTTATTGCATTTTCCATTTTATCTGTTTCTACAACAATTCTTTCTACTTTATTAAAATCAAGAAGAGAAAATATTTTTCTGTAATCGACATTTCCATCAGAAAGTGCTAAATGTTCATCAGATTTACCGTCATTATCATGAATATGCAGATAAATTATTTTATCTTTTAATTTTTTCAAATAATCTTCGATAGTTATATTAGATTTCTTATGTAATAATACGTTCAAATGACCTATATCTAAATTCATTTTTAAATCTGGATTAGTATTAAATGCATCTTCTAATTCGTCGATAGAAGATAATATGTTATTTTCTAAACACAATTGAACATTTTTAGTTTTTGCAAACTCAGATAATTTTCGTATCAATTCATTAGTCTTCTTTGAATGTTTTGCATGAAAAATTAAATGTTTGATATTAAACATACTACAAAGTATAATCTCATTATGAAGTATATCATAATTAATTTTAGCAAATTCGCCCTCATCGGTTAATCTTGCAATATCCGAGTGAATACTATATAAAAAACCAGAATTTTTTGTAAAAAAATCTTTAGTCTTTGCAGAAAAAGGGAAAAAAGTAATTCTCCTATTTAATTCAATATTAAAAAATCCATCCAAATCAGTAATTGATTTTCTAAGTGAAACTTTTAAATTTTTAGAAGAAATTCCTATTTTATTAATATTATTCATCATACTAATGAAAATAAGAAAATAAGAATTAATAAATCTACTCTTTCATTCCTTGAATTTTAAGAATAGAATAAACCTTATATTGCATCAAAGTTTCCTTAATCAATTTCTTCTCAAAACTATTTAATTTTGGATCTTTGAATAAAAGCATTTTAATCATAGTAAGAAATTCTTTATTTTTTCTAAAGAACTGTTTATTATCAGTGATAATTCCTTCGCTAATTATTGCAATTCCTTTTATAAGAATATTTTTACATATCAAAGTATCTTCAGATTTTTTAAAATAATTTGAAACGTATAAATCATACGCATCTTTCCATCGTTTGAATTTTTCAATTATGTCCATTTTAAACACCAAAACGCCAATGATTCAACATAATAAATTATTAAATTAAGAAAAAACCAATTGGAACCAAACCAATGTCTGATTCCGCATGGCAAAGGGGGTATGAGTATAAAACCCTAAAGGAGAAATCGTGAGATTTCGGCCTTTAGGGAAAAGAGGTGTGGAATATAAAAACCCATAATACGGGTCTATTCAACCCGCATATTGGGAAAGAGGTGTGAATGAATGTTTATTATACAGTAGTAACTACATATTTATAAGCTTTTCTATTTTGTAGTTACTAGCAAGTGACACAGAAAAACAACACTTTTAGCCCGTATAAAGGCAAAAAACACAAAATAACCCTTACAAAAAAACACCATTTACACACTAATAAAATAGATAAAAAACAATATAAAGCGACCCCCTTTCAAAATATATATATGACAAACGAAAAAGCAAGATATTTTGGCATAATAATTTTATCATTAATATTTATTTTAACTGCATTTTTTGTAGGACGCGCATTCTATAGTAAAGAAAATTTGACAACATTTGCAATATTTAGCGCACCAAAGCATGAAAATGCAGGAATATCCGTATATTTTTGCAGAGATGAAAATATCTCGTGTGAACAAAAATTCATTGATGTAATAAATTCCGCAGACAAATTTGTATATTGTGCGTTCTACAATCTTAATTTAGATGAACTAACAAACGAAATAAATAAAAAAAATATAACAATAAAAATAGTAATTGATAAAAGAAATTATAAGAAATTAAACCAAACAGTAAAAAAAAGCACAAATAGTGCATTAATGCACAATAAATTTTGCGTCACTGATAAAGAAATTATCACAGGGTCATTTAATCCGACAAAAGACCAAGAAAGTTATGACGACAATAACATAGTAGTTTCAAATTCATCATATTTAATGAAAAATTACGAAACAGAATTTTATGAATTATACGACGATATAAAAAGAAATACTCCAAATACACTAATTGAATTAAATGACAAAACCCTTATTGAAAATTATTTTTGTCCAGAAGAAAATTGCGAAGAACATGTACTTTTAACATTAAACAAAGCAAATAAATCAATAAAATTTATGACTTTCTCATTTACAAGTGAAGCAATAGGAAACAAATTAGTAGAAAAAAATAGAAACAATGTAGAAATAAAAGGAGTTTTTGAAAAAAGCCAAAGCATTGAACATTCCCAAATGGAAAAATTGGAAAAGGCAGGCTGCAATGTAACATATGATAAAAATAGAAAACTCATGCACCACAAAATATTCATAATAGATGATAAAATCGTAATTACCGGCTCATATAATCCTACAGCAAACGGAAACCAAAACAACGACGAAAACATCATAATAATTCACGATAAGGATATCGCGGCACAATATAATAAAGAATTTGAAAGAATTGTCAATAAATAATGAAATTATTTATACATAATATTACTAATTGATTTGTAATCATTAATAAATTCTTTTACTCCTTCTTTTAATTTATAAGCATAATTTGAAAAAACATTTCTTACTTCTGGTGCACATGCAACCATCGCAGCACACGCAACAGAAATCTTAACAATATCAGATATTTCACTCATAATAAAATAGAAAAATCATCGCTTTATAAATATTAGTTGTCACAAAACTAGACAAAAATATCACAATTTAGAATCATGTCCAATAATATGTCTGACAGATAATTCTTTTAATTCATCAATACTAATTTTATACCCGAGTGCATCAAATATCTCTTTATACTCACCATAAACAGGGGTTATCAAACAAGGATCGGCAGTAGGAAGTACGCTTTGTTTTATCCTTTCAACCAGACATTTTACTTTTGTTTTTGTAAGCGGAATATGTTTCGCACGCAAAAACAATTCTTCATCTTTTAATACTTCAAACCCTGGAAGAGATTTTGCATCAGATATAGAAACTATCTGTAATCCTTTGTTTTTTATATTAATTTTACCATTTAAATTTTGATAAGTATAAGGAATTGATATTCCTTTGTATCGAACAATACAATAATCCCGAATATATTTTTTTAAAATATCGCACGGATTATCTTTTATGTACGCTATAGTTTCTTCTTTTTTACTAACAACTGGAGATGCCTCGGGAAAAGAATTTGATTCAACATATGAAACATACGAAATTCTAGTTGCCATATATAACAATTAAAGTTCATTATTTATATTATTTTCTAAACGCTAAGCACAATTTTAATTTTTACCAGCCTTATCTCTTCAGAGATATCTAAGTGAAACGCAGATAACATATAGTGCAAATAATTGTATTAATTAGAAGCTAACTATTGGAACTAGAGTACAAAGACGCATACAAGTCCGCTTGCTGGTAAAAACAGTTCAAAAGACATTGCCTAAAGAACAATATGTATAATGTGTCTTGTTAGTGTCGCGTGCATATACTCTGAATATTCTTCATAAATTTCATAACCACACGATTTAATTATTCCTTTGTAATCAACTTTTGACGGCATTATAAAAACTAAGTCACCGCCTTTTTTCAAAAGATTTGGCAAATTATTTAGAAATCCAACATACAAATCTTCTCTAGTGTGACCAAATAAACCTGATGCGTGTCCATATGGAACATCACAAACAATCGCGTCTGCTTTTTTTTCAAGTACGTGCTTCATGGCATCCGCTCTAAATACGTCTACATCTTTGAATCCAAAATGTTTCATATTAATCTCAGTTGCTTTTACCATACTATAAGATAAATCAGAACCAATAGTTTTTCTTCCAAGTACTGCCGCTTCAAGAAGCATTCCACCCATCCCACAAAATGGATCGTAAACAGTTTCTCCCTTAGTTAAATTAACCATCGCCATTGCAATAGAAGGAGACAAAGTCATTGAACTCTTCATTGGTCGTTTTTGATTTTCTCTATTAAAAAGCTCTTTTAGAATAGTTTGTCTTAGAACAAAAACTTTATTAAAAAACATAGAAACTTCCATGTCAGAATTATCAAGTTTTACTTTTGGGTCATCTACTCCATCCCAAATACTTTTTGCAAGTTTGTCAACAACATTTTTATCTACACTTCTTACAGCGAAATTATCTTTATAATATTTTTTCCAATTAACATTTTTTATTGATTCGTTATCAAAATCACAAATATATTCATATATTGCTTGTGTAAATGCTAACTTTTTTGTCAAATCAGGTAACACAACGTTAGTTTCTGCCAATATAAAATCTTCTTCATTCGTAATTTTAACATTAGAATCTATTTGTTTTAGAACAGATGTAGCTTCTCCTGTCGCTATTGGCTTTTTTTTGTGCAGTTCAATCAGATATACTGTCATATTATTAAGAAAATAATAGCGTTTTAAAAGCTTAATGGTACATATGACGGCTCTGTCCGAAATGTCCTTACAAGCAAGCAGACTCACATACATTACCTGATTTGCACATTTTACCCTTGCAAGAAATAAATACAGTTATTAGCATAAATGTGGATGCTGGTAAAAGACTTCAAACGTAGCCATAAATACATTAATTCTATTAAAATATATAAAACTCACTAAACAATACCAAAGTCATAATAACAAAATCTGACATATAAAACCAAAAATCAGTTTGTAATTGGTACTATATCAACTAGATTAAAATTATTATTAACCGGCATCATATCAATTAATTTAAACTTATGATTGTAGATACATGATTTTTGTTCAGAAGGCAAATGAGAGATGGGCATAATCATATTACGTAAGAACAATTTCTCAACATATTTTTTTGCACATTCTTCTTCATAAAAAACAGGTATAACATCATCCTCTTTATATGGTTCCCATAAGGGAGAACGCTCTTGCTTTATTTTTATATAGTAGTATATCATTGTTTCGCCTCTTTCGTCTGCTCAAACAA
>JBAZVA010000035.1:0-16081 GCA_041661165.1 Candidatus Woesearchaeota archaeon
TGCTTCAATGGTGCAATTTCGAATGGGAAAGCCTGACAAATCAAATTACAGAAAATATAAAATTAAAACTGTTGTAGGACAAGATGATTTTGCATCAATGAAAGAAGTAATATATAGAAGATATTCAAAAATTGAAGTTTTCCCAGATTTAATATTAGTTGATGGTGGACTTGGACAATTAAATGCAGCACGAGAAGTATTAGAACATTTGCAAATAAATATTCCACTAATATCAATTGCAAAACGTGAAGAACTAATTTATGGAACGCATCTCGATAATTTCGGACCAATTGCAATATCACATACAAAAGAATCATTAAAACTTCTTCAAAGAATTCGTGATGAGGCTCATAGATTTGTTATAACATATCAGAAACTTCTAAGACAAAAAGATTTATTTGATTAAATTGATTCAAAGTCTTTACCTGCCTTTCATACATAGCGTAAATAATGGTACCCATTAAATTGCTTATTCTAAAGAACAAACTTAATTGCTGCATATAGTCTGCTTGCTGGTAAAGACTTTCTCGGTAAAATGTACCTATTTGATAGTAAATAATACTAGAAAACATTTAAAAACAATAATATATTTTAAAAATAAATGTTGCAAGCAATAATATTCGATTACGATGGTACTCTTTGTCCAACATTAGAAAGACAAGAATCTTGGTTTAAATTCTATTCAGCATCTAATAAAAAAGAGTGGCGCTTCGAAAATTTTAATGATTTTAAAACAACACATAATGATTTTGTAACAAAAGAAGGCGGAATTCAAGCATTTTATGATTATTTAGAACTACCTTGCAATATGAATGATAGAAAACACATTGTTTGGCACGAATATGAAAGATTCAAATCAGAAAATCCAATGAGATTATATTCAAATGTTAGAGAAACTATAAAAACACTTTGGGAAATGAATGCACTAAATTCAAATGTAAATAGAAATAAAAGATTAAGACTTGGAATAAACACAACAAATACTTGGAAATCAATATATAAAGAATTACAGTCCGAAGGAATATTGCCCTACTTTGATGGATTTATCACAACCGAAATTTTAAGAATATACCAAGGAGAAGGAATTGCAAAAAATGTAGAAAAACCCTCACCGATTTCTATTGCATTAATGCTTAGACTATTAGATTCAAACGGAAATGTAACAATTCATGTTGGAGATACAGTTAATGATTTAAGAGCATCAAAAAATGTAATAATATCAAATCCCTTAAGACCAGAAAATTTAATCACCGTTGGCGCTTGTTACGGATACGAAGGAAGAGAACAACTAGAAAAAGGAACAATTAAAGATGGGAAACAAATTAATTTTGATTATTTAATTGATTCTCCGGAACAGTTAATTCCTATTGTAAAAGAAGTTAATGAAATATTAGAAAAACAAATTTAATAAAAAACAATTCTAGAATAAAAAATTAGAAAACAAAACATAAATTAGAAAAATATATTGAAAGGAAGAAAAAAACGAATAATTATCTCTTTTTAGCATTTCTAATCTTAATGGACTTATTCTTAGGCTTTGACTTTAAAGAAAATTTCGCTTTAACTTTACTAAACAAACCTTTCATTGGCTTTTTTTCAAGTTTAACAGGCTCTTTCTTCTTTGGCTTATTATCTTTCTTAGCAGAAGGTTTTTCTTTCTTACCTTTAGAAACAATAACTTTCGATACTTTAGTAGATTTAACAGGTTCTTTAAGTTTTAACGGGTGTATTAATTCGTTAGAGTCAGAAAATAGCTTCTTTGGCAAAATTATGCCTTCTACAATCTTCTTTTCTTCCACAACAGGAAATTCAATCTTTTCTCCGTCTTCAAACTGGACTTTCTCCTTTTTTACTCTGATATTTTTTTCTTTTTGAGCCAATTTAATCCCCTATTAATATATTAAAGACCTAATAATGGCAAATATACTAACATTCCATTTATATATTTTCTTATTCATTCTTACGTGTCAAAATGAAAAAGGCGTCAATATAGGGACAAAAATAACATATTTTCTGCTTTAAACCCCACAAACCCAAAAACTTTTAAAGTAAACAAAAATATAAAATAATAACAAAGGCTTTCAAAAAGAAAAGCCTTGGAGTTTAGAAAAAAATGGCAGAAAAAGGAAAAGTAAAATTTTACGATTGGAAAAAAGGTTTTGGTTTCGTAACAACAGATTCTGGTGAAGATTTATTCTTACATAGAACAGGAATTCCTCAAGGAATCAGAGTTTTCGCAGAAGACGTAATTGAATTCGATATAATCGAAGGACCAAAAGGTAAAAATGCTACTAACGTTAAGGTTATTTCATCAACAGGAAAACCTCCTGAAAGAGCACCACAAGCAAATAAGGCTGCGTCTGATGATGAAGAAGACCCAACTTACGAAGACAGCGATAAGTTTTAATAACTAATCTTTGTTTTTTATTTTATTATTTTTCTTGAATTTATTTTGAAAATTTAAAGATTTTTATCATCACAAAAAGGGGTTCTGGCAGGAAAATAAAATGACAGAACTGATTAAACGATTACAAGGATTAGAAAAACCCAAGCAATTTGCAGACTGGCTTTGGAAAAGTCTTGAAGAATTCTATTTATTAAAAGATACAACAGAAGAAAGTATAATTAATCAAAAAAGCCCACTTTATTTATTCATTACAAAACATAATAATCTTGAAAGTACAGTAGTAGGTATAGCAAAGATATATGACGAAAATATTCCAAAAAAAAGTCAAACATCGTTTCGACAGTCTATCGGAATTACGCTACACAAAAGCACAAAAATTAAAGATAACAAAATTTTTAACGTTATTGATGACTTAATTTATCTAACAATTCAGACTAAAGCAGTTGAAGCTCTTGATGGTCTTTTGGAAGTAAATTCAAACAAGTATATTGCATCCCAAAACATCATCTTATATGATACATTAGCTTGCGTTCAATCACTAGTTCCAAATAACAAAGTATTTGAGTTTACTCGTAAATTAGTTGAAGTTCCTTCATTTGAAGACGGATATATATTTGTAGCTATAGCCATAATGTTAGAATGTAAACCTGATAATTACAAAGAAATAATTAATAATTACAAACAAAGAATTCAAAAATTATATGCATCGTGTGCAAAATCAGAAGGAAACAAAGAGAAAGAAGCGTATTTTGAAGTGGTTGATTCAAGTTTTGCTAAGCATCCTGATGCAAAAAATATGATACTTTCTTTATCAAAAGTATAGTACTTTAAAAAATTATTAAAAATCAAATAGAATTTTTTAGTTTTTACTTAATACTAATCTTAATACTATAAAAAAGTTATTTCGAGAATCTAAATAATGTTTAGAAAACTATTAACAAATATATCACAATTTATAATCAAACATTTTAGCAGATTTTTTCGCCGCTATCTGATTAATATAGGTCAATGCATTAGATAATTTTGCACCACCAATAACTCCAATATCTTCACCATTTCGTGTTGATGAATACACGCAAATACCAATTAATTCACCGTCACCATTTGCAATAACTCCGCCACTTTGTCCCTGTTTGCCTCTAGCATCCGTTTGAAATAAATCGTAAACAACATTTCCATTATCTTGTTTCCAAGTGTGGCTTGGATTAGTAACCATACCCATTGTATTATATTTTTGACCATCTCTAAATCCTAAAATTCTTACTTCGTCTCCTCTATTTAATTTTGAATCTTGATCAACTTTTACTTTAATAGGTCTTGAAAAATACATACCCTTTGCAGCTTTAATTACAGCAACATCAGTATTTTTATTATACCAAACATTTTCTTTTTTTACAGAATAGGATTTTCCATTTTGCAATTTGATTTTTGCTTTTCCACCATTAATAATCATTCCATCAATTACATGATGAGCAGTTATTACATAACCATCAGTAGTAATCATTAATCCTGATCCCTTTGTTACCTTATTGCCATTATCAACAATAACTTCAACAAGATTATTGCTTATTTCCTCTAACGATTTTTCAGTAGATATTTTTCTTGCATCATTATTAGCATTTGCAAACGCATTCAACGCAGAAATAGAATATGCTTCAATTTCTGAAATTTTTTTAGTTCCAAGAATCGTTATTAATGGAATATTAGCTAAAAATCCAAGAAAAAAAGCACTAAAACCTTGTGCTATCTTAGGAAGCATATACGATTGAGGTAAATAATGAGCAATCTTTTCGCCTAATTCTATTCCAGAATATGCAGCTAAACCTGTCCCCGAAATAATTGCTGTTGACTTGATTAAATTAATTAATTTTGACATAATAACATAAAAGATATTCTTTTTATAAATATTTCGTTTTGTTACCACTTAATAAAGACTATATATAAAGCATTCGAAAAACCCACGAAAAAACATCATACTTTGAAATAGAATAAAAAAGTCAACTACAATTTCAAACAGATATAAATTTAAATCCAATAACAGTTTTTTAATTTGAATGAAAGCATCAAACAATAATTCAAATGTAGAAAAAACAAAATTCTTCTCATACAAAAAAGAAAATTTGGCAGACGGATGCAAATACTGCATAAAAGGAGAGAAATCCGTTCTATACATAACAGGAATTTGCCCACGAAACTGTTTCTTTTGTCCAACATCTGAAAAAAAGAAAAATAAAGATGTAAAATACATTAATGAACAAAAGTTCGAAACAGATAAAGAAATGATTGAGGAAATAAAATTATCAAAATCAAAAGGTGTTGGAATTACCGGCGGAGATCCATTAGCAAGACTAGACAGAACAGTTAATGCAATCAAACTTCTAAAGAAAACTTTTGGCAAAAAATTTCACATCCATCTTTACACATCGCCAGATTTAGTAACAAAAGAAGCACTCACCAAATTACATACAGCAGGTCTTGATGAAATTAGATTTCATCCAGATTTAGAAAACGATAAACTTTGGAACAAAATTTTGCTTGCAAAAGAAAAAAGTTTCAAATGGTTAGTAGGAATAGAAATTCCGACAATTCCTGATAAAGAAAAAGAAACAATAAAACTTATAGAAAAATTTAATGAGGTTGTTGACTATTTTAATTTTAATGAACTAGAAATTTCTGATTTGAATGCAGACGAATTCATAAAACGAAAGTATTTTCCAAAAGACAATATTTCGTATGCGGTAACAAACAGCCAGAAACTCGGACTCAAACTTTTAAAAATTGCAAAACGAGGACATTTCTGCACTTGCAAATTAAAAGACAGAATTCAGTTAGGAAACAGAATAATAAAACGAGCAGAAAGTGTAATGAAAAATTACGATTCAATTACCGACGAAGGAATGCTTGTTCGTGGTGCAATTTATATAAATGTAGTTCCAGTAAAACCTTACGCACAATTACTAAAAAACATAAATAGCAAAAAAGAAATCACTCTTCTCGAAAAATTGAAAAACGAACTTATAAAAACATATCGTGTGCCAAAAAATCTAATAGACATTGATAAAACAAAATTAAGACTTCTAACAACAACAGGCGTAGTAGAGTCACTTTCAAAAGAGTTAAAAGAAAAAGGAAATAAATACGCAGTTGTCACAGAATATCCGACATCAGACAACATGGAAGTTGAACTTGAATTTTTAAATTAAAAATATAAAATATAATGAGACGAAAACAATGGCAGAAATGATTAATATAGGCATGATAAATTTTTCAGAAACCATGCATAAATTAAATCCCTACATAAAAGATTCTAATTTTATTCTAGATTACGGATGTGGTACTGGAGATAAGACAAGAATAATAAAAAGTTTTTGTACTATTAAAGAAAATGCAATAATAATAGGTTACGACGTTAATCCAAATAACATTTCTTTTGCAAAAAAAAAGACAGAAGAAAGAAAAAGGAACAATATAATTTATGTTTCATCAATAAAAGAACTACATACTTTGATGGAAAACTACAACATAAAAAATTTTGACACAATTCTGTCTACTTTTGTTTTACACGAAGCAGGAGACAAAATATTTAACGAAATATATCCTCTACTAAATGACAATGGATATTTATGTATCATGGACCACGATAAAAAAGAAATAGATAAGTCAATATTTATTGAATATTTAACAGAAGCGGATAAAGAAGAAATAAAAGCACATAATTTTAATTACGTATTCAAAGAACACACTAAATTCGGACTTGACGATTGCGTTTATTTTGCAGAAAAGTTAGGATTTAAAACAGAAGAAACGTTCTCAAAAGATTATTTTTTCACATGGATTGGAAAGAAGAAATAATCATAAATTACAATTAAAAATATATTTAGTAAAAAATTAATGAGTATATATTTTGTCTGATAATTCTTTTCTCATTTCAGATTTTATAAAGTCCCCCGTTATTTTCTAGATGTTGTGCATCAGTAAAAAAGCCCCCTGTCAAATAACTGATTTTTACATAATATCTGCTTTTTCTTAAAAAACAGTCATATTTTTACGAAAGTTTTAAATGCTACTATGCAGTTACTAAAGATATGAAAGAATACAATGAAAATGCTAAAGATTGGTTGAAACAATGTAAATCTACTTATCAAAGAGAACTTCCAAACTTAGTTAAAGAACGCCCCGGAGAGTTTGTGGCTATAAATGGAAACAATATTGTTGAGATTGGAAGTAATCTGGATTGCTTACTAGATAAATATGAATCTATTGGAGCACCTTCAGTTAAGATATACCAAATACCTAAAAAGAAAGATCAAAAAGCAGAAAATTTAGACGATATGTTAGTGATAGTCCCAGAAAAATTTCTTCCAGAATAGTTTATCAAAAACACGACGTTTGTTTAATTATAAATAAAAAAATATTTTTTGTTTGATTTTTGGTTTTTTCAAATAAGGGAGTAAATTTTTATTCTAAATAATTGTTCTTTTTTTGTTGTGTACCATAAAACCTAGTCGTAAACCGATAACTATTGATTTGATGTTTTGTGTACCTTAAATTTGCCCCTACACGAAGTCTTCGTTTGATATAATACGCAAAAATTTTTATAGGATTATGAATAAAGAATTATTCATTAACTTATTTTTTGTCATAAAAGTTATTTTATACTTTTGATTTTTTTTATTCAAAAACTACTTTAAACTAAATTGGAAAGTGTAAATTTTTCTAATCTTAACTACTAATTAGAAATAACGCACTTCAATTAACAATATATAAAATCAAACTTTAACATCAAATCACCACTCAAAACCATAACTATTTATAAATAGAATAAACAACATATAATATAGAGTAAAGTAAAAAGGGTATGGGAAACTTAAAAAGAGGTGTAGCATAAGTTGGTATTATCATTTGTAGAGTATTTTGGTCTTCTATTCATAATTATAGTAGTATTCTCTTTCATAGTTAAAATTGCAAAACAACCAATTATAATAGGATACATCTTATCAGGTTTATTTTTCTCATTTATCTTAGTAGGAGACACTGTAATTGGAGAAAGTCTAACAATTTTTGCAGAATTAGGTATAACATTTTTACTTTTCTTAATGGGTCTTGAATTCGATTTAAGAAATTTTAAATTTTTAGGAAAAGATATTTTTATTACAACAGCAATTCAATCTTTCACATTCTTTATTTTCGCATTCGCACTTGCGAGTTTTTTCCCATTCACAATAATGGAAAAAATTTATTTATCAATATTATTCATGTTTGGCAGTACTCTTTTAGTTGCAAAATGGGTAGAAGACAAAAAAGAAACAGGAACATTACATTCAAAACTTATTATGGGGACATTAATTGTTCAAGATTTATTTGCAATTATTACGATCACTATCCTTAGTGTAATTTCGGAAAAAAATTTAATAAACATTGTGCTTGCACCAATAGAAGGACTAATTCTTTTAGGAATAGCATTCATACTTGCAAAATATGTGTTAAATAAAATGTTAAGATTCGCAAGTAAATATCCTGAATTGTTATTTATTTTTTCATTAGGAATTTGTTTTGCGTTTGTTGAAATTGCACCACTATTAGGATACTCAACAACAATAGGTGCATTTATTGCAGGAGTTACACTTGCAAACACAGTATATAGAAATGATGTATCATCAAGACTAAAACCATTAATTGTTTTTTTTAATATGTTATTTTTCGTAGGACTTGGATTTCAAATGAATTTATCATTAAGACCAGAAATGTACCTTTTCATATTTTTAATGATAATACTTTGTTTTTTAACAAAACCGATTATAACATATCTCACATTAAGATATCGTGGATATGATGTGAAAACAGCGGCTCTTTCGGGAATTTATCTTTCGCAACTTAGTGAGTTTGGCATAATCATAATCGCAGGAGGAGTAGGTTCAGGCATAGTAGATTTGTCCCTTAGTTCAATTGCTATAATAAGTGTCATAACTTCTATGGTAATATCTTCATACTTCATAAAAGCAGATAAAAAAATATATCACGCAATAGAGCCATTCCTTCAAAAGTGGGATAAAAAAATAATTAAAAAAGATTTAGCAGAACAAGCCGAAATTGAATTTGATTGTAACATTCTATTTATTGGTTATTATGAACTTGGTAAAAATATGTATTCAAAACTAAATGGAATGGGTAAAAAAATATTAGTAATTGAAATGGACCCACAAAACATCGAAAGCTTAGAACAAGAAAAAATACCTTATGTATATGGAACAGTAACAAATCCTGAATTCTTTGAGAAAATACCATTTGAAAAAATTGAACTTGTCGTATCAAGTTTAACAGATATAGAAGACAATAAAATGATAATAAAAAGCCTAAAAGAAAAAAATGAAAAAGCAATCGCAATTGTTAATGCAAAAAGTCTAAAAGACTCTTTAGATTTATACAACCATAATGCAGATTATGTTATTTATCCAACATATGTAAACGAACAACAAGTTTCTGTTTTGTTAAACGACTATACAACAGATATTCACAAAGTAATTTCAAAAAAAATCGAAGATATTGCTAATCTAAAAGAAAAACAAGAAAAAGCAAAAACAAAAAGTCAAGATAATAGTATGATGTATGAAATAGATCATTTCGTTCAAAAACTAACAGGTCAAAAAAATAAAAATGATGATAAGGAAGATGATGAAGAATTTGAGAAAGATGAGTCAAAAGAAGAAATTAAAGAAAAAAAGAAAGCCAAAAAAGATAAAAAAGATTCTGACGACAAGAAAAAATCAGATAAAGAAGAAACAGAAAAAGATAATAAAAAGAAAGAAAAGGAAACAAAAGACAAAGAAGATAGTAAAGAAAAGAAAAAAGAGTCAAAAGAAGACAAAGAATAGTCTAAAAAAGAAGAATAACTAGACAAAACACCCAAAATGTACTGAATCATTCTAAATTGTTTATAAATACAGCCTTAATAAAGCTAGAAATAGAAAGGTTTAAATATATGTAAATGTATCTACTTGATAGAGACAAATTTACAATCATAAATAATAATAGAAATAATAATATTGAAACTAAAAAATAACAAAAATATAGGTGACTAAATATGAAACAAAATGACAATCAAAAAGACAGCATGATAAAACCAAGAATACACAACGGAGTAGATGTTGGAGAAATTTACAAACCAACTATTACAGTAACACCAAGAACATCAAGAATACCAGATTGGGATTCAAATGAACAAGGAAATCAAACTTACGAGTTCGATGTTTCCGTTGAAGATACATTAAGTTTAAGTCAATTATACAAAGGAACATTAAGATTAGAAAATTTGAATGATTCAAATCCAAGTAGAAGAGATTCAATACAATTTCCTACTCAAAATAGAAAATCAGATTTCCCTCACTCAGTTCATCCAATGTTAAGACATTCTGAAATGGATACAACAAGAGAAAGAAATCCAGAATTAAAACATCCTTATGCATTAAAAAATAATCCTGAAAAAAATTATAAAATTCCAGAACGTGAGTTAAAAAATCCTCGTCCATTCAAACATGATAAGATAAAAAAACCATCAAGAAACAGAGAAGAATTTATAGAAAATCCGTCTATTTTTCCAGAAGGAATCTCTGCTTATATGAATTTAATGTCATCAAGATACGCTCCAAAAACAAAAGAATATGATCCAATTGTGGTAGATTTAATTTCTGATTTAATAAAAAAAGCAAATACTGAATCAATACAAAAAGCAAACAAAACCCCCTCACAAACGTCTATTGATTCACTTCCAATAATGCAAAAAGTAGTTCAAACTGTTGTAGAAGCAATGAGCAGTACAGTATATAACGATGCTAAATCTTTTACAATTTACGCAGAACAAACTGGTTATGATTTTTTTAAAGGACCACAATACAGAATTAAAGTAGAAGTAGCTCCAAAAAATAAATTATAATAAAATTAAAACGGGATATAAATGTACATACCAAATAAAGTTACTGAAATTCAAGAAAGAATAGAGAACTGGGTAACCAACGGAAGAAAATATTATGAAAATTGGAACCCTTTAAACAAAGTGTTTGGAAAATACAATACACCTCAAATAAATAGCAAATGTACTAGAAAAGGTGGAATGGGTAAAAGTCAAATGCTTCAAAATATCAAACACGGACAAGGTGACATAGACAGAACTTACCTGCTACAACATTTAGAACAATAACAAAAGAAAATCACCCAAAACATTTATAAATCAAACCACAATAACAATCAATAAGGCCTCTCACGAGAGTGTACCTAAGTAAGTATACGATATGGTTCATTGTCGCTACCTTCGAAGTGAACCTCCAAAGCAATTTGGAATTATCAAGCGATGAACTTAGGGGTTAGTGCTTGAGGCTACATCCTTTTATTTTGAAAGGTTAAAGGTAGCAAAAAATCACGATTATATATTATCGTACAAGAAATATTACAATTATTACTCAAAGTGTGTTTACACTATTTATTCATTATCGTATAGAACGTGTGGTAAACTTGAGTTTAAAGTAATATTTCTAATAAAAAATATATACATAGATTTTGTAAAAATATGCAAAATCGATAGAATTAGTTTACATTCATTATTCATAGTACTATACTGTTAAAATGTATAACTTGGGATACTAGTAAACTAATTCTAAAAAAGACTTTGTAAAAGTCTTTTTACCAGCCTTGATAGGTATAGCGTAAGTACCGGTACCGAAAATATTAGCAAACAAAATGCAATATTGAAGGTGCATACTAAACCTGCTTGCTGGTAAAAAAGAGTCAGACAAAGTTTGAATAAAAAACAAATAGGTGAAAAATATGGCAAAAATAAGCCAAGTAACAAACAAGTATATAGTAACAGCAGACATCACAATTGATGGTACAGTTGACAGACCAGATGTAATAGGAGCAATATTCGGGCAAACTGAAGGTCTTCTAGGTGCAGATTTAGAATTAAGAGAACTGCAAAGATCTGGAAGAATTGGTAGAATCGAAGTAATGATTGAAACAAAAGGCGCAAAATCCGCTGGAACAATAACAATCCCATCTTCGCTTGACAAAGCAGAAACTGCAATAATTGCAGCATCTCTTGAAATAATTCAAAGAATCGGTCCTTGTAATGCTGAAGTAAAAGTAAAAAACATCGAAGATGTTCGTGTAATGAAGAGAAAAATGGTTCTAGAAAGAGCAAAGGAACTTCTAAAAACACTTACGGATTCGGTTTTACCTGATTCGCAGGAACTTGCAGAAGAAGTATCTGCGTCAGTAAGAGTTGCTGAAATAACAGAATGGGGCCCAGACAAATTACCATGCGGACCAATTGATGAAAATGAAGAACTAATAATCGTTGAAGGACGAGCAGACGTAATTAATATGTTGAAAAACGGATTTAAGAACGTAATTGCAATGAACGGAGCAAATATCCCGCCTTCATTAATCGAACTTGCAAAAAAGAAAACAACTATTGCATTTGTTGATGGTGATAGAGGAGGAGATTTGAACTTAAAATCGCTTCTTGAACTTATGGAAATAGATTTCGTAACAAGAGCTCCTGACGGAAAAGAAGTAGAAGAACTTGCAAAGAAAGAAATCCATAAAGCTTTACGTGGAAAAATTACTGCAGAACAGGCAAGACTTGATTTTGAAAACAATCCTACAACGGATTCAATCAGACAAAGAAACACTCAAAGACCTGAATACAGCAATAGAAGTAATGAGCAAAGAGCTTCTGAAAACAGAGAAAGAAGACCAATGCCTCCACAACAGCAAAGAGAACAAAGACCAACTGAACAAAGAGAATTCAGACCAACTAACAACGAACAAAGAGCTCCACCACAAAGTACTGGACCAGATCAAAGAGAAAGACCTCAAAAATCTTTAACTGAGACTGAAAAAGCATTCTTTTCAGAAATGCTTGAAAGTTTAGTTGGAACAAGAGCAGCAAACATACTTGACAAAGACTTAAACGTCCTTGGAAAAGTTCCTGTAAGCGAGCTTAATGAAACTCTTGAAAGTTTAGAAGGAGTTTTCGCTGTTGTTTTTGACGGAGTAATCGGAAAAGATATCGTTGCAATTGCAAAAACTTTAGGAATGAAGTTCCTTGTAGCAAACGAATCTGAGATTAAGCCATCATCTGACGCTAGATGCAGAATCTTGACAGCTAATTACTTCAAAAATTAATTTGATGTAATTAACTTTAATTTTTTTATTTATTTTTTTAACTTTTTATTATTTTTTTTATTTAAATTTTTAATGCTTTTGAATCCAAAAAGTTGTTGGAAATAAACTTCAAAGGTAAAAAATGACATTCATATGTAATTATGACAGAAACTTTAATTTGAAAAAAACAGATATTCTAGCTAATAAGTTAGAAGAATGGATTCTACCTGAAGAAGAAAAATTAAAACAAATAGTCAAAAAAGTTACCGGTTATGATGGAAATTATTTCTTTATCAACAGAACTCTTGAAAAAGAATATGTGCATTCTATAGAAAAAAATAAAACTATTCCAAAAGAAATTCCGATATTATCATACAGTATTCTAAAAACATATGAACAAGCCAGAATGTTTGATGATGATTTCGACGATGCGCACATAAGATTTGATTTAAGTTGGGAAAAATATAGACCTGAGTGGATAGAGTTTTTCAAAATTTACAAAAACTCCTGTGAAAATATTCTTGATTTTGTAAATAGAAACAAAAGTGTATTTTTTCATGAATCAACATACATAGATGGAAAAGATGTCACTATAATACATAACGAATTAAAGCCAAATGGATGGCTCATTCTTCCACCTGATAACTTCAAAAAAAGTTCTTAAAATCATCACTCGTAAAATCCATAAAATCTTTTCTTATTTGCTTTCAAATAATCAACAAACTCCTTCACAGAATGAAAAGACATAACTTCGTCCTTTATCAAATTATCTTTCTCGCATTTCTTTTGAGTATATTCTCTGCAAACCATTGGTCTAGTTTGATATGAAATACATTTACCTTTCTTTAGAGGTTTGCATTTCGTAATAAATTTCACATACCAAGTATTTTTCTTTCCTACCCAAACATAAACATTCTCATGCAATAGATACCAAACGATATAATCGTAATCTTCCTGTGTTTTCGGAGGAGCAATTCCAATATTTACATATCTACAACATTCTTCGCAACCACTACACAAATCTGCATTCTTCTTATCCTCTTTTTCTAATTTTGCAATTACTTTAGGGTCAGAAGAAAATTTGTTAGCTTTAGAAACACTCTTTTTTACCATACATAAAGAAAAATGGAATGATTTTATAAGAATTGTGATTTATACCAGAAGTCTTTACCGGCCTTGCTTGTATTGCGTAAATAATTGTACCAAATTAATTGTCTATTCTAAAGAACTAATCAAATAGCAAAATACTGCATTGCGTGCCGGTAAAGACTTCTTCAACAAAACCAATAAAAAATCAAGAAAAATAAAAAATAAAATAAAAAAAATAATGACTTACTTAGTCATCTTTAGCTAATGCGTAGATTGCTTTTAGTGCTACAACAATTGTTGCAGGTACAATAAATACAGTCATTGCATTAAGTACGCCTTGTAGAGCATTTCCTAACCATACTAAGCTAGTTCCGTCTCCAATAGTTCCAATAACTCCTCCACCGAATGAAGTTACTATTACTAATGAAACTGCAGCTAACAAATATGCGCTTGTTTCTTTTTCATTAACGTTAAGAAATCCAACAATTAGACCCATTACTATTAATATTGTTAATAGCCAAGTCATTCCTGGTAACGTTGAGAAAACTCCTAGTGCTACAGCAATTATCATTCCGATAATATACGCCCATGCACCTATCATTGCTGATGTTTTTTTAGACATTTTAGTTTACCCCCTATTTTTTAACTTTTTACAAGTTATTATGATTTTCTATATAAAATATTAAGATAAAAATTTATTTATAAATTTTTCTTTTTTACTTGTTTCTTTATAGAGTTTTTTCCTTCTTTTTTAGTTAAATTATCTTCCATTTTAACGTGTTTAACTGATTTGTAAAAGAAAAATCCAACAATTAAAAACGTAAAAACAGGCGAAACCAATGTCGGAATTTCCACTCCGAATGCGTCAAGAAGCATAATAAGCCCTAAGAAAAATATTGAATACATTGCACCGTTCTTTAGATATTTGTAACGCTTTATTTTATCAACATTGCTTACAGTAATCTGCCGCACAACAACAGCACCAATACCGTTTCCAATCAAAATAAGTGGCACAGCAAGAGTAAATGCAAACGCACCAATAACCCCGTCTATTGAAAAAGTGGCATCAATTACTTCCAGATACATAATCTTACTAATATCAGACATCCCAGAAGAGTTAATTAATTTTTTCTCGCTTTCCTCAGCATTTTGTTTAAATCCGTGAGTAATAAAAAACACAGTAGAACCAATAACCGCACCAAACGCCATCATCGGACTTATCTTTATAGCATACCAAACAACCACTGCAAGAATTACCGAAACTATTGCAAAAAACCAAATTCCATGCTTTTCAACTTGTTCTTCACCTATAAGACCATAATTTTTTCTTTCCAAAAAAAGCCAATGTAAAAATAAGAATATTAAAAATATTCCTCCACCGGCAAGTAATATAGGTGCAGCAGAATGAATTGCAGTAACTACAACGGGATCACTTGAAAAAGTAGCAGTAAGTGCCCCAACAGGTCCCAAAGTAGGCACAGTAGCCCAAACAATAACCCATGGTAAAAGTCCTCTTACAACAAAAACGGCAAATAAAATTCCCCAAAACAAGAACCATTTTCTTGCTCTTTGTCCCATAGTAGACAGTACATCAGCGTTAATAATGGCATTATCAATACTTGAAATTATTTCAAATAATACAAGCCCAAGAACAACTATAATCATTGATACTATTTCCATTCATAGTATGAAAAATAGCAATGTAATATAAATATTTCGAAAAATGAGAATGTTTTAAAAAATCAGAAAAAAACACTTTGAAAATATACTTAAAACAATTCTTGCTTAAACTTTTCTCTTTCATCAGCAGTAACGTTACTAATGTCCAATAACCCTTTTCCTGCGCTCAAATATTCAAGGTACCTGACAGCATTTGTGACGTTTTCACATCTTTTTGCATAAATGTGTCGTATGTCTTTTGTAATTTCACAAAAATGCGTTATTTTCTTTTCATCATCCGGACTGTCAATACACGTTAATATATACGCCTTAATTACTGCAGCATACGGATAAAAATCTTTTTTTGAAGAATTATATTTTGACAAATCTTGCATCTGAATAATTATTTCTTTTCTCAATTTACTTTGGTCAGAAACCTTCAAAGTTAAATCAGAAATATACTCGTAAATTCCCGAATTATCAGGAACTGTCATAAATTTATTCATCAATACATCCGTCGTCAAATTAGTAAGAAATGTTTCCTTCGTACCGGAATATTTAACCACATCCCAGTCAAACATAAACTTTTTTCTTTTTTCTTCAGAAAGAATAGTATCAAAAACCTCACTAATTTTTCCGGTGTCGTTATCATATTTTGTTTTTATCCCATGAATTAATTTAAGAACTGCAGCAAATTTTAAATCGTCATTCAAATTCCCACAATCTCCACCCACGGTATCATTATTTTTACTCTTAACATCTTCGGAA
>JBAZVA010000036.1:0-13232 GCA_041661165.1 Candidatus Woesearchaeota archaeon
GATAAATTTTACAAGATTGTGAAAACTTCTTATAATACGAAAGATGAAACTATCGGAGTTGTTCTTGTTTTTGAGGATGTGACAAAAGAAAAAGAAGTCGAGGAGATTAAAAATGAATTTATTTCTATTCTTTCTCATGAAATGAAGACTCCGCTTACTAGTATAACTGGTTTTTCAAAATTACTTTCAACAGACAAACTAGGGGAACTTACTAATCAGCAAAAAGATTGTGTGAATGTTATATATGATGAAGGCGAACGGCTTAAAAATCTAGTTGAGGAGATTTTGGATATTGAACGTCTTGAAAAAGGAAAGATGGCAATAAATAAATCTCTTGTGAATGTTATTGATATTTATTCTGATGTAATAGATAATAAGATTATTATGAAAAATGAAAATGTTAAGATTCTAAAAGATTTTCCAAAAACAATTCCTAAAATTATGGTGGATGAGGATAAATTAAGACAAGTTCTTATAAATCTTATATCGAACTCACTTAAATTTACCGAATCCGGTTCAATTACTGTGAGAGTTAGTAGTACAAATAAAGAAATTATTACTGATGTGATTGATACTGGTATTGGAATGAAACAGGAGGAACTTGATCATATATTTGAGAAATTTTATCAAATATCAAATCATCTTACAAGAAACAAAGGTGGATTAGGACTTGGGTTATCAATTGTCAAAAAAATTCTTGATTTACATAATGGTCATGTTGAAGTAAAATCAAAATTAAACAAAGGTTCTACTTTTACATATTATCTGCCTTTGAAATAATTAGTGAGGAGAATATTGTGGGAAAAAATAAGGAAAAGAAAAACGAATTAAATAAAATAGATGTAAACACAAAAGAACTTATTAAAGTAGATGTAAACACAAAAGAACTTATTAAAGTAGATGTAAACACAAAAGAAATGATTAAGATTGAAAAGAAAAATGACTTAAATTCAATGACTATTTATGAAGAATCTGTGTTGTTACATAAAAAATTAGGCGGAAAATTAGAAGTTTGTTCTAAAATTAAAATAAAAGACAGGCATGATTTATCACTTGCGTATACTCCGGGAGTTGCCGAACCTTGTAGAGAAATTGCAAAAGACGTTAGTAAAGCATACGAATTAACGATTAAAAAAAATACTGTTGCAGTACTTAGTGACGGTTCTGCTGTGCTTGGCCTTGGAAACATTGGTGCGCACGCTGCAATACCTGTAATGGAAGGAAAGGCATTATTGTTTAAAGAATATGCAAACGTTGATGCGTTTCCTATTTGTGTACTTACTCAGGATACTAAAGAAATTATTATGATTGCAAAAAATATTGCGCCAGTATTTGGAGGAATAAATTTAGAAGATATTTCTGCTCCAAGATGTTTTGAAGTTGAGGCAGGGTTACAAGATATTGGAATCCCTGTATTTCATGATGATCAGCATGGAACTGCAATAGTTGTACTTGCGGGATTAATTAATGCTTGTAAACTTTCTGGTAAAAATATTTGTAATTTGAATGTTGTTATTAACGGTGCGGGAGCTGCTGGAACTGCGATTGCGAAAATGCTTCTTGCAATTGGATTTGATAAAAATGTTTGCCCTAATGTTGATAATATAATTGTCTGTGATTCTAAAGGAATAATTGAAAAATCACGAAAAGATATTAAAGATAATCCTGCAAAAATGGAGTTATTGAAATTTACAAATAAAAATTCTATTAAAGGGGGATTGTCTGACGCACTTGTTGATGCGGATGTATTTATTGGAGTTTCAGTTGCAAATGTGTTAACTGAAAAAATGATAAAATCTATGTCTAAAAAACCAATTATATTTGCAATGGCAAATCCTGTGCCAGAAGTTATGCCTTTAGATGCTAAAAAATGGGGTGCTTTTATTGTTGCGACAGGAAGAAGCGATTTTCCAAACCAAGTAAATAATGTTTTGGCGTTTCCAGGAATATTTCGTGGTGCACTTGATAGTGGCGCAAAAAGAATTACAAATGAAATGAAAATTGCAGCAGCATTTGCACTTTCAAATTATGTAAAAAATCCTGCTGTGGACGAAATAATTCCGTCTGCACTTGATAAGAATGTTGGAAAAGCAGTTGCGGATGCTGTAAAGAAAGTTGCGTTGAAAAATAAAAATTAAATAGGTAAATGTATGGATACTAAAGGCAGAGAACTTTTGAAAGTTATGTTTACTCAAAAGCACGTAGGAGAAATTTTTTATGATGTAAAAAAAATTCTTCTTAGTTTGGATATTGTAAATAATGAATCCGATGTATCTCTTGTAGTTTTTCCTAAAAATTATTTAGACGAACAACTTTTTCATTTCGAGAAGTTTTGTTTTGTTAGTATTCATGTTGCTGCGACAAATAATATTTTTGAGAAAGACTTTCGTATTTTTATAAAACCTGATAATAAAAATAATGTTAGATCGTTAAGTGTTAGATTTCAGATAGGAGAAAAGGGACAGGGATTTCTTGAAAAAGAAGAGGATGATAGTATGGCATCTTGGGATGTTGAAAAAATATTCGAAGTCGAACTTCATGATCTTGAATTTCATTTGAAAGATAAGCTTATTGAACTTAAATCAAGAAAATTGAATGGCGTATTGGAAGATTCTTTTTTGTGCTAAAAAATTTTTTATAATTGGCCGTGATTGATTTTAGTTATGATGTTATTTATTATTTCTTTTTTGAAAATACGTTACACTCATTACAAATTCCTCTAACTTCTAATTGAAAACTTATAATTGAACCGGGTATCTTATTTTTTAAAAAATCAAGAGAATCTATTTCGAAATGATGTGTTTTATTTGATTTTTCACAAATAAAATGACAATGACTTTTATTCTCTTTAGAATAAATTGTTTTTCTATCGCATATATATGAGTAAATTTGTTTTTTTGTTTTCAAGTCTGATAAATATCTATAAATTGTTGCTATGCCTATTGAATTATCTTTCTTCATAACTTGGTTATGAAAATATTCTGCAGAGAAAAAACTATTAATTTCATTTAATGTTTTATTTAAAAGTTCTTTTTGTTTTGTATTTCTTGATTGTTTTGCCATGTTTTTCTCTTATTATTAGTTATTGAATGTTAATTTTAGTTACTGAATGTCAATTGTTGTTATTTTATTATTGATAATCAAAATCAATAAGGTTTTTAAATGTGGCGAAATTTAGTTTTTGTATGTTAGGAAGTCTTGAAATATGGTTATATTCTATTATTAGTGTTTTGGTAGTTAGTTCTATATCTTTAATTGGGTTAATTACTCTTGCATTGTCTGACAAAACACTTGATAGAATACTTTTTTTGATGGTTGCTTTTTCAGTAGGTGCATTACTTGGGGATGCGTTTATACATATTTTACCAGAAGCACAAGAGGAAATAAATTCCACGTTAATTGTTGGTCTATTTGTTTTGATTGGAATACTTTTGTTTTTTGTTGTTGAAAAAGTAATTCATTGGAGACATTGTCATCATCAAACTACAAAGACTCATCCTCATCCATATGCTATGATGAATATGATTGGAGATTCTTTTCATAATTTCCTTGACGGAATGATTATTGGTGCAAGTTATATGGTAAGTATTCCTATTGGTATTGCTACAACTATTGCTGTTATTCTACACGAAATTCCTCAAGAGATTGGTGATTTTGGAGTATTATTGCATGGTGGATTTTCAAAGAAGAAAGCGTTGCTGATGAATTTTTTAACTGCGTTAACTGCAATTTTAGGTGCAGTTATTGTACTTTTAATTGGAAACAAAGTCGAAATGTTTAGTTTATACATTTTACCAATAACTGCCGGTGGATTTATTTATATTGCGGCGAGTGATTTAATACCTGAAATGCACAAGGAAACAAAAATTTCTAGATCACTTTTGCAACTTCTTATGATTTTGCTTGGTGTTGGCGTAATGGCTTTGATGCTTTTCTTTGAATAGATTTTATTTGTTTTTTTGGTGTGTTAAAAGTCTTTACCTGCCTTGCTCGTGTTGCTAATAATTGTATTAATTTATTCATTTATTCTAAAGAATCGACATGGTTGTTGCACACAGTTCTGCTTGCTGGTAAAGACTTTTCAGATGAAGTTGTTTTGTTATTTGTAGTTTTTGTCCCAACTTCGTGTCAAAATTTAATTAAGTTTGATTGTTTATTATTGTTTAATATAGAAAGAATTAAAAACAAATATTAAGTTCTATAATACACTATGTTTGTTATAATATTATATTGGATGTGAAAACATGAGTTATGTTCCGATAGATACTATCGTTTTTCAAAATGGGTTTGAATCACAAAATTATTCTGAAGCATCTCGTACTGATTTGCAAACTATATATATGAAACAAATTGCAAAATATAAAAAATTAACTCGTGATGAAGAAATATATTATACTAGAATAATAAAAAAAGGCGGGTCAGAAGCTCCAGTTGCAATGCAGAATTTGGTTCAAGCAAATTTAAGATTTGTAATTTCAGTAGCTACAAAATATCAGTATCAAGGGTTACCGTTGTTAGATTTGATTAATGAAGGAAATCTTGGATTAATGGAAGCAGCTAAAAGGTTTGACGAAAACAAAGGATATAAATTTATTTCTTATGCTGTTTGGTGGATTAGGCAATCTATATTGGGGGCACTTTCTGAGCAATCTAGATTTATGAAAATTCCATTAAATAGAATTGGCGAACTTCATAATCTTGGTAAATTAGATGAAAAACTTGCTCAGAAACTTCAACGGTTACCTTTAGTCGATGATTATTCTAAAATATTAAAAAAAGATAGAAGTGATATTGAAGAACTTTTGATATCTACTAGTTCTTCGTCTTCACTTGATACTTCTTTTGATCCGACTGGTAAAGGGGAATCAGATACAACATTGTATGATCTTCTTTCATCTGAGCAAACTTCTGAAGAAAGAAATAGAGAATTAGATTATGCGACTCAAACATTCAATTCTGCATTTAAATTATATCTTGGTAAAAAGAAAAATAACGAAAGAATGATAAAAACTGAAAATGGAAAGATTACTATGCGAGAGTACGTATTAAGAGAATATTATGGTTTAAATAATTCAAGAACAGGAAAAACATTAGAACAAATTGCTAATAAATTAGGTCTTACTAGAGAAAGAGTGCGCCAGATAAAAGAAAAATCCGAACAAGCATTAATGAATCACAAAGAATATTTTAATGATGTTTCTGATGTTTGATGATGTTTTTTTTCTCTTTAATATTATTTTTTATATAAACAAAAGTATTATATATTGACTTAGAGAGATTATTGATATGTATTATTGATGTTTTTTATTGAAAAAGATGGTGTTTGGAATGAAGAAAGCAAAGAAACAGAACGTTGTCAAAAAAGCAATCATATTTGACCTTGATGGAACACTTATCAATTCTATACCTTTTCATTTGGGAGAGCACATTGCAATTTTTAAAAAAATCGGAATAAAGCTTACACCTCATTTTTTTGAAAAGTATTGCAATGGTACAAAACCTGACGAATTTTATAGAACAATTCTTTTACATTATACTGGAAATTTGAAATTATATGAACAGGCACTTGCGTTAAGAGAAGAAGTTTTCAAACACGAATCTTATGCAGGTATTAGAACTTTTCTTGGGGTTCATCCGCTTCTTAGAAGATTGAAAAAAGAAGGGTTTAAACTTGCACTTGCTTCATCATCTGGTGAGAAATATATTCATAAAAATCTTAGTAATAATAAACTTGAAAAATATTTTGATGTGATTGTCGGGTCAAGTCACGTTAAGCATTCAAAACCTAATCCGTTTATATTTAATTTGGCGTTCAAAGAATTGTCTGAAAAATTCGGTATGAAAAAGTCTGAATGTGTGGTTGTTGAAGATGCGACTAACGGAGTTATTGCTGCTAAACGGGCTAAAATTGATTGTATTTGTTTACTAACTTCTGAGAGTAGACGTGACATTCCTAAGTCTGCTGTGATTGCGATTAATCATAGTAGAATTTATGGTTTGATTAAGAAATTGTGATTTTTTTATTAAAGTTTTACTGGCCTTGATTATATTGCTAATAATAGTGCTAATTTAAGTTGCATATTCTAAAGAACCAAATTAGTTTCTGTATACTGTTATGCTTGCCGGTAAAAATTTTGTCGGGGTAGAATTAATCAACTTTGAATGACTCAAACCATTCCTTCTCATAAAGTCTCTTTGGAATTTGATTTATGTCTTCTTTGTGTCCCTCTATTAGAAAAGTCATGATTAGTTTGTTTTGTTTTTTATCTAAATCTATTCCGATTAATTTCGAATGAGTACATGTGGATAAACTTTCCTGAATATCTTTCATATTAACAATTCTGTTTGTTGTGATTACTATTTTTTTTTGATATGAACCTATGCTTTTTGTTTCTAAATGTCTATCTACCATGATAATAATCCAGATTGAAATATACATACATAGTGCGATGAAATATTGTCCGACACCAACTGCTACACCAAATATTGCGAAAATCCAGATGCTTGCGGCACTTGTGAATCCAAATATTTTGTCAGAAGTTTTAATTAATGCACCTGCACCTAGAAAACCAATTCCAGTAATTATTGAACCTAAAAGAGGTATTGGATTTTCCGGCTCAATTATTGTTGCAACAATTGACAATGCGCATGAACCTACAGTAACGAAAATATATGTGCTAAATCCAATTGGCTTGTGAGATCTTTGTCTTTCTAAACCAAATAACATTGATGCAAGAAAAGTTAATACAAATTTTAATGTAATACTTAATACATCCATACTAATTTGATAGGTATTTTTGTTTATAAAATAGTTTTACCATTATAGAATGTTAAATACTGTTTAATTTGTGATGTTGGAACGAATACTTTTACTTATGTCAGAGATGTCTTTACCGGCTTTTACATATAGTGCGAATAATTGTGTCAATTATTGATGGTAAACCATCAAAGAAGAGATTTGTTCCAAATCTCTCTTTTGCTTTGGTAGAAAGTGCGAATGTTATAGTGCATATCGTCTGCTTGCCGGTTGAGACATCTCTGACGATGTTTTTGTATGTGTTATTATCTTTTATTAAGAAGAAATTTCATTGCTTTTACAGCTTTTTGCGCTTCTGTGAATACTACCATTCCATTTTGCTCTAGAAAATCAATTCCTGGTTTTGAATATTCTCCACCTATTATTGCACAAATGATTGGTTTTTTAGTTGTTTTTGAAGCATCTAAAATTACTTTTGCAGTTTCTAATGGTTTTGTAGTTGTCTGTAAAGTTTCAAGCACAATTATTCCATAAACATTTGGATCTTTTATTGCACATTTTAATGCAATTTCGTAACGTGCCGGACCTGCGTCTCCTATTATATCTAACGGATTATGTCTTGAATAAGTTTGATTCATTATTGGCGATGCGTTTAATATATCGAAAGTTTCTTGAGAGAATTCACACATGTCTAGACCAATATCTTCACAATAATCTGTTGCAAGAACTCCACATCCACCTGCATTTGTTATTATTGCAACTGCATTTTTTTCTAATTTTGGTGCACATGCTGCAACTAATGAAATGTCAAATAATTCTTCAATAGTATCAACTAGCAAAACACCTGCTTGTTTACATGCGGCTTCGAAAATTTCGTGACTTCCTGCTAATTTTCCTGTGTGTGAAGCTGCTGCTTGGCTTCCTTTTGAACTTTTTCCTGATTTAATTAAAACGATTGGTTTAATTTTTGAGACTTCTTTACATACTTCTATAAATTTCTTTCCGTCTCTAAGTGATTCAACATAACCTGTTATAACTTCAGTATTTGGATCCTTTGCATAATATTCAATTAATTCTGTGATTTCAATATCGCACTGATTTCCAATTGATACCATTGATGAGAATCCAAAAGAATAAGTAGTTACCATATCAATTACTGCATCAACAATTGCTCCTGATTGTGAAACGAAAGCAACATTACCTGCACTAGGAATTGATGGTGCGAAACTTGCATTAAGACCGTTTGTACAATTTAAAAATCCAAGACAATTTGGTCCTAATATTCTCATTCCGTGCTTTTTTGCGATGTCTACTAATTGTTTTTCTCCGTCGTAATTTTTAACTTCTGAGAAACCTGCTGAAATTATTATAACTGTTTTTACTCCTTTTTTACCACATTCTTCTAAAACTAAAGGAACAAATTTTGAATTTACCATGATTACTGCTAAATCAACTTGGTCTTGAATTTCTGATACTGAATGATAACATTTTTGTCCTAATATTTCGTCTGCTTTTGGATTTACCGGATAAATTTTACCTTCGTATTTCTTTCCTTTGCTTGGGTACATTGTCTGTCCAAGCATATTTTTTAGAAGTCCGTTTCCTACAGTTCCTTCTTCTCTTGATGCACCAATTAGTGCAACGGATTTAGGATTGTATAAAGCGTCTAATGATTGTAATGTTTTTTCGTCTGTCATTTTTTCACTCTATAAATTTCCATCTGGAGTTAATATTCTAACATCGACAATATTTGTTCCATTACCGCTTACGATTAATGGGTTTAGGTCTATTTCTTCAATATTTGGATGTTCTGAAACAATATTTGAAAGTGAAACTAAAGTATTTGCAATTACATTTATGTCAACTGGTTTTGAGCCTCGTACTCCATTTAATAGAGGGAAACTTTTTATTTCTTTTATCATTTGTAATGCATCATCATTTGTAATTGGGCAAACTCGAAAAGTTACGTCCTTGAAAACTTCAACATAAATTCCGCCAAGACCAAACATAACAACGTGACCGAAAGTTGTATCTTTTTTTAGTCCTACAATAAATTCCATTCCTGAAGCCATTTCTTGAAATAGGATACCGTCTACTTTTGCATTTGGACATTTTTCTCTTATTATGTTTGAGAATCTGTCGTATACAGTATTTGCTTCAGTGATATCTTTTATGTTTACTGCCACTAGTCCTAAATCGGATTTGTGCACTATTTCTTTAGAAATTGCTTTTGCTGCTAATGGAAATGTTAGATTGCTTAATGATTGAATGTTGTCTTTTGAATTGATTAAGGCGCTTTTACAAAGGGGCATATTTTTTTCTGTTAGAAGTTTTATTGCAGTTTGGTAATCGATTTGCTGTCCCACTATTCTCCTCTTTTTTAACATATTTTGCTGTTGTTGTTCTATATTATATTGAATTTGTACGGTTTATATAGATTTCGATGTTTTATGTGTGTTTGGAAAGTCCGTTACCTGCCTTGCTTTTATAGCTAATAATAGTACCAATTAAATTACTTATTCTAAAGAGCCAATTTAATATCTGCATACTGTTTTGCGTGCTGGTAATGGACTTTTAGAACACATCTTTTAGATTTGTGTTGTTTTCTGCGAAAGGTTTTTATATGATGCTAATAATTTTGTATATGTGGAACTATGCTTGATGTAATTGTTAATGGTATTGATGAGAATTTTTTTAGAATTGCTATTCTTACTTTTACTCTTGTGGTTTCAGGACTTTTGATATATTTTATGTATTCAAGATTGTCTAACAAAGATTTGTTTTCAATACCTTTGGCAAAAAAAGATGATACTAAATTTAAAAAATTTCTTTTGAGTGCGGGATATACTTTGAAGTATGTTCTGATTTTTCCAGTTTATATTTTTATTTGGTATGTTTTGCTTGTGTTGATATTAATTGTTCTTACTAAATCTGCAAATCCGGAAAATACTTTATTCTTTGCAATAATTTTGGTTTCTGCAATAAGGGTTGCATCCTATATTAAGGAGGATTTTGCATGCGATTTGGCAAAATTACTGCCATTGACTATGATTGCAACGATTGTTTCTACTCCTGAGTTTTTGTCGCTTGATTTGAAGTCTATTGTTGAAACGTTTAATTTGACTGGTTCATCTTCTTTGATTACACTATTTCCTTCGTTTGCTAAATATTTGTTTTTTACATTATTTTTAGAATGGATTCTTAGAGCGATAAATATTTTAATTCTTAGAATAAAAGAAAAGTGATTTTATTTGTTTGTTTTGGTTTTTATATACAAAAACTTTTTATACTATAAATCTTTTCTTATTTTTATGTTAAATATAAAAGAATTGTCAGAATTTTTGGTGAGAGCAAAAGTGAAGACTTATGCTGGTAATGGTAAAGAGATTAAGCCAGAAAGATATGGATTTAGAGAACTTGAGTATAAAGAGGGAGAGTTTGAATATAGAGATAGTTATTCAGGATTTTATTCTGCTCCCGGACAGGAAGTTGTGAGATTTAAAGGAGAACCGATATGGGTAATGGCATACAGCGGTGGTATGATTAAAAAATATCAGAGTGATTTTGAATTTGCTTTGAAAACTTTTGATGTTTTAAAAGATGCTTTAAAGAAAGTTGATAGTTCTAAACCATTTAGAGGCCCTGAAAATTTTTCAAAAGGAGAATTTGTATACGAATCCAAAGTTGTTGGCGATGTTACTTGGTTTAAGGGTTTTGAGAAAGTGAAATTCAAAGGAAAGGTTGTTTTTAGTCAAGATTATATTGGTGGATTGATTGTACAAAAGTGATTTTATCCACCGATGACTACGTCTCTGATACTTATTCTGTCATTGTTATTTACTTTGTCATCCAACTGCAAGATTTTTTTATTATTTGTTATGATGACTGTGTGTTCATTTATCTCTAACTTTTTTAGAAGGTCTCTGACTGTGCCTGAGAATTCTAGTTCTTTTGTAATTTTACCGTTTTCTATGAATACTTTCATGTTTGTTGCCTTTTTTATTTTTTGATGTTGTGTGGGTTTTGTTATTTTGTCTAATTCTCTAATGCATCATAAATTCCAAGCTTGATTTCGTTCCAATATTCTTTTGCTGCTTCTATTTTGTTGTCATTGAATTTTTTAATCCACATTTTTAGCGTTTCATTATTCGGGTCGCCGGTTAACATTTTGTCTAAGTAAATTTTGATTATATCAATAACTCTTGCTGTTTCCCAGAATACGGATTTATTGTCTTTCTCTAAATCTTTTGCAATTTCTTTTGCAATTGCCAGAAAATCATAATTAGTGCCGTAAAGTTCATTTACTATTTCGCCAACAATCTTTTCTGCCCAGCCTCTATGAAATCTACACATTCCGCAGTTGTCTATTGTGAATTCTTTAATCATTCTTTCCGCATCTAATTTTCCAAGTTCTCTTGGGGCTTTAAAGTCCACGCTATAGTATTCAAAATATTTTCCCATTATTGGCATCGGAGAGAACATTCCTGGAACCCAGTATTGGTTTGGCACCATGCAGCCGTGTTTGGCATAGGCATTGAAAACTGCATAATTTATCGAGTCAATATTATATCTTTTATCAATTTCTTTTGCGGCGTCTCTTATTCCTAATCTGAATATTTTTCCTTTTTCATTGTATAGAATCATGTTTAATATTTCTAAAGCTAAATTACCATTATTTTTTGAGTCATTGACAACATCAAAATTATTTGCATCAAACTTTGGTTCTCCTTTTAGATCAAAGTCTTCTTTCGGAATTTTCTTTGATGCTATTAAATCCATAATCCACGAAACAATCATGCCTGACTGAATTGTGTCAAAGCCCATTGAATCTGCTAAATGATTGCAATTTTCTGCATCTCTTTGGTCGAAGATTCCGCAATTTGGTCCGAATGTTTGGTACGGCTCATAATCTTTTTTGAATTCACCATTCATTTTTTTACAAACCGCAACACATGGTTCTCCGCAGTGTTTGAATTGTTTTTTCACAATTGTTTCTTCGTTGAATTGTTTTAGATAATGATTTAGAACATACTCTTTATGTATTCTTATTCTTTCTTCTTCTGTCCAGTAAATTGATTTATAATTAAATGAAAACATCCAACCTTTTAGTGATGTAAAATTTGCACCTAAAGTTCCACCAGAATTTAGTGTTGGGTCGAAACGATATTTTACTGTGTGTTCCATATCTGCCTGAATCATATTTTTTTGAAAATGTTTTTGGAAAAGTGCATTTATTTTTACCATGTCTGTTAATGATTTATTTTCATCAACATAATCTCCGCCGTAAATTATTGCTGCAATGTTGTGAGTCTGAAACATATTGCTTCCAATTCCCCCACGACCTGCCCAGCAATCTACAGGAGTAATAATTCCTTTTTCTATTGGTGCTGACATTATTGCTCCGCAATTTGTATATTTTGCTGCTGGACCAACACACAAAATTCTGCATGTTGTATATTCACTTGCATATTTGTCATATACATATTCTTGAAGTGCATACGTTCCGTGTTTTCCTTTGTAATCTTTCCAAATATTATCAATGTCTTCTATAGTTTCGAAAACTATTTTTAGTTCTCCATTGATTCGGTTTATTTTCATTACGGAGAGTTTTTCTGCTCTTCCTTTAATAAGAACGTAATTTAATCCTGTTTTTTGTAGTATTAGTGCTGCACCACCCATTGTTGAAATGTAAAAATTCTCCCACAAAGGTGAATAACCACAGAAAATTAATCTTTTTGCGCCAGGAATTGATGAGCCTGCTAAAAGTCCTGTTCCAAAACAAAGAAATTCTTTTTGAATTTTGTATTCTGCATATCCAAACGATAATGGTCCGACTATTTTTTCATCTTCTACTTGCTTTACTTCGAAAGTTTTAGTTGTCGCGTCAATATATGCTACTATTTGCTTAATCATTTCACACGCTCTTTTTTATCTAAATATTAATGGTAAATAATGGTTTAAATACTTTTAGAATGGGTTTGTGCGGGGATTTTGACTGTGTTTAAAGTCTTTCTACCTGCAAGCAGACTTGTATGCATATATTTAGTCCAGTTCCAATAGGTGCTTCTAATTAACACAATTATTAACACTACATGTAAAGGCTGGTAGAAAGACTTCTTGAAGAGTTGTTATGGTTTTACTAACTCAATACTGTCGCCTGTTGAGATTTTTCCGCCTTTGATGACTATTGCAAACACTCCTTTTTTTGGCATAATGCAGTCGCCTGTTAATTTTCCAATCATGCATGGGACTAAACACTCTTTTCCAATTTTTGAGACTTCTAGAATTATTTCGTTTGATTTGTTTTTTTCTGTTTTTAATATTTCTTGTTTAGTATGAATTATTTTTAATCTGTCACCTAATGTTAATTTCTTAAAATCAATTCCTGATACTGCAATATTTTCTCCGAAAATTCCTGGTTTTAATTCTACTTTTAATTTTGGGTTGTTTTTGAAATCGTTGATATCTTCTTGCG
>JBAZVA010000037.1:0-573 GCA_041661165.1 Candidatus Woesearchaeota archaeon
GAATATCACACGAAATATCACACGCGCGTTCAATTTGTTCTATTTCGTAGTTATCTTTTCTTTCTCTTAAATTAGAAAGTAAATTCGAAATATCTTTACTTTTTGAAAAATTTATTACTTTTTTAAAAAAATTATAATTTTTTATAGATAATGAAGGATAATCTAATCCAATAATCAATTTTTTTTTAACATTTTTTTTAATTATTTCAGATAATTTTTCTCCGTTTCCTAAAACTAATAATTTTAATTTTTTATTTTGTACTTTGCAGGAATCGAGTCTTGATACTATGAAAATAGGCGGACTTTTCTTAAAAATCAAAAGAACTCCAAAACCTTTAAATCCTGTAAAATAATATAAATTTGTATTGCTTTTCTCAGAAATAAAACAAGCTAAATCTAAATCCATTTTTTTTCTAAATTGCTTTATTCTATTAGAATAATCAGGTTTCATTTTGTTACAACAGGATATGCGTCCAATATTAGTTGTTTATTTTGTTCTATTTTCTCTCTAAGAGGAGTTAGAAATTTAATAAGTTCTTCACTAATCCCTATTTTAAGATCGACAGATGATAA
>JBAZVA010000037.1:583-7131 GCA_041661165.1 Candidatus Woesearchaeota archaeon
TATGTATCTAGAGAATTCTATTTTTCCGCCATATTGTTCTGGTCTATCAATAACAAAAGTTCTATTTTCTTTTTCAAGTCTTCTAAAAATTATGTATTTTAGAATTGGTAATAGTCCATTTTGTTCAACATTTCCGTCCGCACAAAACGCTTTGTTTATTTTTTGTCGTATTATTTTATCAGTATCATCAAAATCTATTTTCGAATTTGGTTCACTAGAACTCATTTTTCCACTTTCACCAAGACCGGGAATTAGGGGGTTCATTAAATGAATTCTTTTCTCATAACCTATTTTTGGTAAAAATTCTCTAGCGAACATAAATATTTTTCTTTGATCCACTCCACCAAATTGTGCATCTGCATCTAGATATACTTCATCAAGTGATTGTAATATAGGATACAAAAGCCCACTCATTTTCGGGTTGTCGATTTGTTTTACTACTTCGGCGCCCGCTTTTTGAGTATCTTTTGTAGTGCAAAGCGCAGATATTTTATAAACGTCTAAAGAAAATTTTTCAGAAAGTTGAAATTCGGTCCCTTTAACAAATTTTAATTTATCAAGTGGAACTCCTATGTGTTTTAACATTTCTTTAATTATAAATTCATAATATTTTGTTCTTTTATCTAAAAGATCCCACGTCGTTTTCATATTGTCAAGATATGCGTGAATATTTGCAAAAAGAATAGTTACGTGGCATCCCGCTTCAAGAAAATCTGCAACTTTTGTCATTGGAACAAAATATCCTAAGTGTGGTTTTCCTGTCGGCGCAGTTCCCCAATAAACTTTTAAATCTCTTTCTTTTAAGATTTCTTTTATTTTATCTTCATCAACAACTTCTTGCAAGTCTCTTGTTATTATTTCAAATTTTGTGTCATTGTTCATATTTTCCCTTTATTGATTTTCACATTTTTTGATTTTCTTATTTTATAAGAAAATTTAAAATAAATTATAAATGTATCTTTATCTCAACGTTTTAAAACAATTCAAAAATTGTCAATAAAATTCAATTGTTTCTTTATAAGCACAGTATTGCGATAGATTTATAAATAAATATCGCTCTAAATCTATTATATTTAATTAGTATCAATAAAACGTATAGTGTTTAATACAAGAGAGGTAAAGAAAATGGCTATGAACGAAAAGTTCGATAAAAACGTAGAAAAAAACGACGATTCAAAGTATTTCTCAAGAGAAATGTTATCAAAGACTGTTGTTTCTAAAACTGGTAAGATTTTTGGTTCAGTAGGAGATTTGGTATTTGAAGTAAGAACAGGGGAACTAATCCATATTGTTCTTGACGATCCAACTGCTTATGCTGCAAAACTTGAATTAGAAAAAGATAAACAAGGAAGAATTTTAATCCCTTACAACTCAGTAATTGCATCGGGAGATTTCTTGGTTATTGCAGAAGAAGATATAGTGTAAGTATACAGCAAGTAAATACATTTTTTATTGTTTTATTTTTATTTTCTTATCATTTTGAATTTATTGTATTTCAATAATTATTTAAACGAAAGTATCTTTTTTGATAAGAAGAGAACAAATAAGGGGAATTAAATGACATTAAGTACAATTTGGACAGAAAAATATAGACCCTCGAAATTTAGTCAAGTGATAGGACAAGAATCAATTGTAAAGCAATTAAAGGCATTTGAAGAAAAGAATATGCCACATATAATGTTTGCAGGTCCTGCAGGGGTAGGAAAATCAACACTTTCACTTGTACTTGCTAAGGAATTCTTTAAAGACACTTATAGAGATAATTTTTTAGAATTAAACGCATCAGACGAAAGAGGAATCGATGTAATAAGAAATAAGGTAAAAGATTTTGCAAGAACAAGAGCGATAGGAGAAGTTCCATTCAAAATTATTTTTTTAGACGAATGCGACGCATTAACAAAAGAAGCACAACAAGCATTAAGACGTACGATGGAAAATTATACCGCTTCAACAAGATTTATTCTTTCATGCAATTATTCATCAAAAATTATAGATCCTATCCAATCACGTTGTACTGTTTACAAATTCAGACCACTAAACGAACACGATATGGAAAAAATAATGAAACATATCGAATCAGAAGAAAAATTAAAGATAAAAGACGATGCAAGAATCGCATTATTTGAAATATGTGATGGGGATTGTAGGAAATTAGAAAATATTTTACAAGCCGCATCTACTTTAGAAAAAAATATTACAAAAGAATTAATTTATTCTATTTCAAACGTAGTAGATCCTAAATTATTAAAAGACATATTACAGGACGCGATAAATAATAAATTCATAAAAGCAAAAACAGAATTGATAAAAGTAATGTTAGATAACGGTCTTTCAGGAATAGATATAATTAAACAAATTCAGAAAGAAATTATTGCTCTTGATGTGGATGTAAATAAAAAGATATTACTTATAGATAAATGTGGAGAAATAGAATTTCGTATGGTGGAAGGAAGCGACGAATTTATTCAATTAGAAGCACTTTTAGCATATTTTTCAACTTTAAAATAATATATTTATGTTTTAAGAATTTAAATTTAAAGAAGGCCTTAAAAAAATCATCGCCCTATTTGTTTTTAATTAATATAGATTTGTAACTATTTTTTGGTGTGACTATGACAAAACAATCTCAAATGATGAGTGTTCTTTCTCAAATAGTAAAAGATAATGAAATTTTAAAAGAAGAGTTAACTTCTATAAAAATGAAAATAAAAGAAAATTCAAACGAAACTAATACTTCACCTAATTCTTTACATTCAGAAAAAGATGAAGTTTTTACCATAAATCACGAAACAAATCCAAAGGTTTTTGTCGGTGTAAAAGAACAATTAAGAGAACAAATTTCAAAACTTATTCAAGAAAAAATTTCTATAAAAAAAGAAAACGACGCACTTAAGCACGAATTAATATTAACGCGTGCAAAAGAAAGACAAACATCATCAGAATATTCTAAATTGTCGACAGATAACGATAAAAAAATATCTACTTTCAAAACACAAAAAGAGTCATTGCATAATTTTGTAGAAAATAAAAACGAAATAATATTAGATTTAAAATCAAATATGGCAAAAATATATGAAAATAGATTATTATTAAGACAAGAAAACGACATGTTAAAAATAGAGATACAAAAAGCAAAGTCTATAGAAATTAGTGTACTAAAAGAACTTCAAAAAAAGGAATCAGAAGCACACCATACGAAATTATTTTATGAAGGATTAATTCAAAAAAATATAGATGAACTAAAACAAAAAGATACCAGAATACTTTCTCAAGGTCAAGAATTACTATCTTTAAAAAGTATAATAGGAGATAGAATTAATATGCAAAAAAATATGCAAAACACAATTATTACAAAAACCGCAGAATCAGAGCAATTAAAAGAGCAAGTAAAAATATTAAATAAATTGTTAGTTACAAAAGACGAAGAACTAAAATCTATTTCTAATGGTTCAAACGAAGAAATTATTTCATATAAAAAAATAATAGAAGATTTAAAAATGACGAATTCTCAATTGCTTTTCAATATGAAAAAATATTCCGATCAAATAGAGAGATATAAGTTAAAATTACAAGAAACTTTTAAATCTAAAGAAAAAGCTAGCGAAGAAATGGAGTTAGATGAAAAAACAAAAGATCAATTTTCAATAGAAATATACGATTTAAATAAAGAATTAGAAATATTAAAACAAACTATACTAGAATTAACTCACAAACTTAAAATAAGAAAATCAGAAGAGGCAAAAATGTTATTAGAAAAAAACAAAGAATTTGATGAAAAAACAAGAGCATTGACGGAATCTCATGCAAAAAAAGAACTTGAACTGGAATATAAAATAGAAGATAAAAATTCAGAAAACGCTGTATTAAAATCAGATATTCAAAGATTAAAAGATAAAGAAAAACAATTCTTAGAAAAAATTACCGAACAATTTTCAAATATGATGTGATTCTTTAATTTCAAGAAATTAATTTTTTAAAAAGCATAACCAAAAAACATTAAAAAATAAAAAGAAAAAAACAATAAATTAAATTTTGTCATTTTTATTAACTACAATCTGCATCCTCGTCACAAATAGTAAATGCGTGTTCAACCCATTGTTCATATTGATAGTTAAGTTTCAAAGTTAATTGGTCCGCATATGCTTCATCATTAGTTATTGTTTTCTCACATCTAATTGTCGCAGTTCCATCTTCTTTGATTCTAATAGGACTATCTTGAGTTCCATCACAAACTAATCCACCCTTCATAACTTCAACAGTAAATTTGTTTGCATTTTCTCTATTTGGAGCGTCTACCGTATCTTCTAAACTACATGCTTTTGAAGAAATTTTGTATATTTTTCCAGTTCCTACATTTTTAACTTCGATGATAACAGTTACTTTTGAATTGCCAGGCGTTTGAGTTACAGCAGTAACTTGTAAAGGTGCACCACTGTTATCAAATTCTTTTGCTCCTTCTATACTACAAGTAGTAAGTGTATTTTTATTACTTTTAAAACAAATAGTTGACGATAGTTCTGTTGTATAAGGATAACATGCCCAAGCAGTTACAGGTGGATCAAATCTAGAAGTAACATCAGCAGCATATTTTAATGATTTAGTCACATCTGTTTTGAAAGTTATGTCTTCCTCATTAAATAATTTTATTCCTTTCTCTATTTTATTAAGAGCTCCAAGATTTTGAGCAGTACCTTTTAAGTTTGTAAAATCTGAAACTTTTACTCCTGTTAATTTTAATTTCAAATCACCTGCTTTAATATCATATTCTCCCATATTTTTTACATTAACTTCAATGTTAAAAGTATCACTTTGTTCATATACAATATCTTTTCCACCAATCGAAGATCCGAATGGGGTATTAAAAACAAATTGAAGACCGCTTGTTCCTCCAACGTAAATTTTTCCGTTGTTTGTTGTTTGTGTTCCACCACATCCAAATAGTAGCAGAGAAATTGCTAGAATTAGCATCGCACTTAATAATTTATTCATCTCATACACCTCAATCCTTTTTGCTTAGTTCAATTACGAACGTTATTACGAATATAATATATATTAGAAAAGCGTTACTTTTCTATATAAACTTTTCTATTAGTATACTAATTACTATATTTGTAGCTCTTTATGGTAACTTTCTTCGAAATATAGTTAGAATTACCATATTCTAACTCAATATTAAGCGTAGTAGTAAAAGCATCATTTGCTAAAATATCACCATAACAACTAAAAGTTACAGAATTTCCAATAAGTTGTGCTACCTCATTGTTTGATGCAGTTTTACATTCAAGTTTTGTATCTGTAAGTTTTACAGAAACGATATTAATTTTATTTTGAATTTCTTTTAAATTTGAATTGTATTTTCCACATTCATACATATAATTTTCATTCGCAGCACTCCATATTTTATTTTTTCCAATATTTGAAATAGTTATATCAAATTTGACATTTACTTTTCCCGAGCCGGAATCATAAGATAAAAATCTTTCTTGAACAGAATTTACAGTAATTGGAGCGTTTGAATTGTAAATTTTTGCACTTCCAGCACTACATCTCCCCATCTTTGAATCTTTCCCATATATGTCAGGATTTATACAAACTTCAGCAGATGCAAATGTTTTGTAAGGATAACATATTGTTGCGGTAAAAGTCGGACTTATTTCAGGTAAGTTTTCTCCTAAGAACCCTTCTTTTAATCTACTTTCACCAAAAGAAACATAATCAGAGTAACCAAACGAATTATCGTTTTTTCCTTCAAGAATAGTGCTAATTCTTTGTAATGCTTCAAAACTAAATAATGTAGGGTCGTATCCGCCTAGTTTTATCATCGCTTTTCCTCTAGGAATATCATAATATCCTTCATTTTTCAAAAGAACTTCTACATTTACAGGAGAGTTGTCATAAATTATGGAAGAAGTTTGATCATCAAAGGTGAGAGTTAATCCTTGACCGGAATTTTTTCCAAATTGAGATTTAGAATTTCCATTTTTTGAAGATGCGCAGCCAGAAATAAAAATACACAAAACGAAAATAGTAATTAAAATAACAATTGTCGTGGATTTTTTCATGTTTTTACAACCTCGATGTTCTTAGATATTTGATAATAATATCCATAGTTCAATTTTATTACTAATTGTCTTGCTTTTTTTAAACCTTCTGTAGGATAATTATCCGCAGAATCATTCGGAGACACAATTATGCTACAAGTAATACGATTTAATTCGGTTTGTTCTTTTCCATCAAAAAATTTTAATTTAAATTGATTTGTTTCTTTATCATTTTCATAGCATTTTAATGGAGTGCCTCCAAGTTTGACTTCTGCATCATAAACATTAAGTATACTAATATCTTCAACAGGTGATTCTGAGCAAATTTCCGCATAATTATTTTTATTAATAACGACTCCTTTAGTGCTTTCTTTTTTCTTTATATAAATTTCAAACTTTAATTTTTTTCTTTCTGTATCTACAGGAGAAACATCTTGTATTATCCCTTTAACATTCAACGGAGAACCCTGTGCGACTATATTATTATATTCTTGTTTATCAGTAGTA
>JBAZVA010000037.1:7141-12819 GCA_041661165.1 Candidatus Woesearchaeota archaeon
AATTATTATGTTTTGAATTAATTCGGTTGAATAAGTATAACAAACATCTCCTATTATGGTGCATTCTTTTTCAACAGTAGATGCTAACAATCCATCGAGAATGATTTCTTTATACATTCCATTATTTTTTGTTATTTCTTCACTATCGAATTCTTCAGATTTAAATGTCGGGCCGTCAGATAAACTAGTTATTGCGCTACACGATTGAAGTCTCCCTATTATAGTATTTCCAGAATCAACATCAACAGAACCTACATTTTTTATTTTTCCTGTTATAGTGGCAGCTGTTTTCCAATCTATCCTATCAGACGTACCAACACTTATTTCCATGATGATTCCGTCCGGATTTGTCGACACTTTCGCATTTTCTACATTTGCAGCATTTTTATTTTTTCCTGCGACTCCGGAACAACCTGCGATTGAAAAACTTAAAATCAGAATTAAAAATAATGTGACAAAATAATATTTTTTAATAATTTTCATGATGTTAATACCTCGTTATAATTTTTTAAATCTCCATAATAAAACATTACTTTTTCTACATAATCAGTAATTTGTATAACTTTTTGATTTCTTTCATTTTGAGTATCAAAATATTCAGAGATTTCACCATTTTTTTTAGTATAACAATCCTTGATAATTTCTTCATTGATTTTTTGAGAAACTTCACTCCAAGAAGGATTTGTATTACCGGTAGCAGTTATCGCTTTATTAACAATACATTGTCCGCCGTTATATGACGCAAGAGCAAATTCTGTTTGGGCCGATTTTCCAGAAAATTCACTCATTAAAGAATTAGTAAATTTATATCCTGCCGATATTGATTTATCTGCATTAAATCTATCATCATTTGCTAAAGTACAACCATTTTTACAAAGAGTAAGGGTCGAAAAATAAGGCTGCGCAGTTTCATAACAAAATTGTAGTAATCCTGCACATCCTGTAGGAGAGATGGCAAAAGGATTTCCCGTACTTTCTTTGTGTATTATTGCAGCAAGTAATTTTTCATCTACAATCACGTCCGTAGGTTTTAATATTGTTAATTTATTTTTGTATAAGTTATAAGTTTCTCTAACATTTCCAAGGTTATTTGTGTTAATATTAACATAAGTAGCATCAGACGCAGCATTCGCATTTTTTCTTTTTTCATCTAAACTTGAAAACAATTCATCTCCTAATGTAGCACTTTGTGTTTTTTTAATTTCGTACGTATAACTTACAACGGAATCCAAATATATTTCTTTTGGCATATTTGTCACATCAAATAATGCACTTTTATCAGCTACAAGAGGAATAGCTATAACCCATTCATTATTATTTTCAACATCTTTATTTATTTTTTCCATTCCGTCAGATTTTAATTTGTAAATATTGGATTTTAAGAAAGTTTTTTCTACATACGCGGTTCTTTTTTCAAGTTCTTTTATTATTTTTTTGTCTGTTATTGTCGAGATTTGTTCAAAAGTATCATTGTTTTTTAGAAGAATAGATATAGAATTAGGCATAATTATGTAAGCGTCCGTTATTTTTTTAATATTTCCATCGGCCCCATTATCTAATGAAAAATCTAATATTAACTTAGTTTCATCTTTGTCTACTAATATTGGCATGTCTTGTGCAACAGAATCGGTAAATATTGCGGATTTTTTTGGAGATGTGCTACTTTCTCGTGTTTTCACATCAGTGTCTTGCGCACCATTTTTATTGTATGCGATAGGAGTATTTTTAAATTTTAATTTTAAGCTTGTTGATAATAATAAATCATATGAGAACATATAAATTAAATCAAATCTTCTGTTTCCACCAAAATAATTATACACTTTAACTGCATCATTTTCAACATAGTCAGGTAATGTACACGTATATGACTTTTCTAAATTTCCTTCGGTGGTAGATACGGACATATTATCAGTTTCATCATTTATGAAACCGGGATTGTTAATATTATTAAAATAACAACTAAGCGTACCTTTAGTATCTTCAGTATAATCGTTACTAGATATTTGTAATGTGAATGAAGGTGCAAGAGTATCAAACGAACTAACTATTTTGTTATTGTATTGTTCATTTGCTATTATGAAAGTATTATATTTTACAGTCGCATCTACTTGTGCTTCTCTCAAATCTTTATTATCTTCTTTTTTGAGTGCTTCTAATTCAGCACACCCTTTTTCTTTACTTGGTAAAAAGCTGGCAAAGGCCAAAGTGTCTGCGCCATATTCACAAGCAAAAGTCGCAGTAAAATAGTTTACTTTGTTTTGAATTTGTTCAATTACTCCAATTTGTGCCTGTTCTTGATCAGTTTTTACACTCGTATCATTTGTTGCCCACATTTTTTCAAGATCTGGCCAATTACCAAAAACAGTTAATAGTAATAAAACGCAAATTAAAATCCAATGAAAATTTTTTATATGTTTAGAAAATCCGGAAGGGGGACAATATTCCGAAAATAGCCACGCTAAAAGAAACCATCCATTTAAAACAATAAAAAAAGAAAACATAAATATATTCAAAAAACCAACATTCGTAATCATCGGTTTTATAGTATTATAAACCACGCTTTGAAGTCCAGTTTCCCACAAATATGCAAAAAAAGCATACAATATTAATTCTTTTTTACTATTCAAGTCATCATCTTTAAAAAAAGGCACATAACAAAATATTAAAATAGGTAAACATAAAACAACAAAACGAAGTATAATTCCTATTACATAATCTGGCGCATGTATCATTGTAGTTAAAAATAATGTAATTTTATCTGCAAAATTAGTTATTATTACGACATAAAGAATAACACCCCCTATTGTAACTTTTAAGTGTAATTTTATAATGCCAAATAATACGATAAATAATATTACCGTGTCAAACATCATAGATTGTGTGGTATTAAATGCACCAGTACCAAAATAAAATCTATAAAAATAATCAAAAAGTAAATTCATAAATGCAAGAAGAAAAATGCCATTTGTTTGCCCATTAAAACATTCTTTTAGATATTCTTTTGTTTCTTTTGCTTTATTTTTAACTGCCCCCGCACCCACGCTGGCCACTCCTCCTGCTACAGCGCCCGCACTGGCAAGGACTCCTAAACCAACTCCTGCGACTTTTCCCCCGCCAGAAAATAATTTTCCTAAAAATCCTTTTTTCTTTGGTTCTTTTGGCGTTTCTTTTTCGTTATTTTCTTTTGTAAGTTTTCCACCCACTTCACTAAATTTTGAATCTATAGGAGTGGGTGTTGGTATGGGACTGCTAATAGGTGCAGAAGGTTCTGTTTTTACTTCCTCTATTTTTGAATCAGTTTCATCCATGTTTTTTTTGACACTCTTTTTTATTTTTTTATTTTCTTTTTTATCTTCAGGCACCCGATCTTTTAGTGCTTCTTGTAACACTTCTTTTTCAGCAGGAGAATGTATTTCTCCCATAGGAGTTTTATACTTTTCAAATAAATCATCAACATTAATTTTCGATTCTCCTAGTTTAGTACTAGGATTAACTTTCGCATTCATCTTTTCTGCTTCTTCGTGACTTATATGCGGAGGATTCCACGTATCAATATTTTGTGGAGTACTCATTTCTTCTTTTGATACCACAGGTTCTAATGTTTTTTCTTTGATAAATTCTTTTTCTTTACTTTCTCTCTTTAATTCTAATTCATTATATATTTTCATATCGCTTATTTTACCATCGATACGATATAATTTCTCTCTCTCATGGTTTAAATTTTGATAAATTCTATCTATTCTTTCTTTTCGTATTTTATCACTAAGATCCGTATAACGATTGTTTTCCGGTTTATCTAATTCTGATTTTAACGCTATAATATTTTGATTTATTTCATCTCTTTCTATTTCTAATTCTTCAAGACGTTTAGAATCCCACCCCATCTTTTGTACCTTTTACTACAATTAATATTTTGTTTTAAATTATTTTTCAGTGATTTTTAGATTGGCAATAGCAACTTTTCCTGTGGGGGTAAATACAAGAGTATTTCTTCCCGCTTTTACACTATCAGTAATGTCTATAGTCATAGAATCACTTCTAGTATCAACGGAATAGTGGTTTTCATTAATGTAAAAGTAAAATCTTTTCTGATTTACTGTGTCGATCAAATCAAAAATTATTTCGTATTTTCTTTCTTTTTTGTCAATATTTATATAATATTTGTCTTCTTCCGCTTGATTATATGTTCCTTCGACACTCATGCCAAAAAAATTATAACTTCCTTTTTGCGAAATCACCGATAGTGCATTATGTTCTTTTAAATCGGCAGAAAATAATCTGTGTTTTGATTCTCCTTGTAAAGCAGGTTCCCCGCTAAATAATAATCTGTTATTTAAGAAAATCTCAACATTGCCAGGGTCTGTTGCCGTAACACTGTATTTTAAAGTAGCTTCTTCTATATTTACAAGTTCTTCTTTAGAAAAATCAAAAGTTACTGTTGCTTGTTGATTGTATATTTCAACATTTTCATAGAGAGTAATGTATTTTAAATCGTATTCGCTTATTTTCCAGAAATAAACACCAGGACTTGCGACTTCAAAGATTATGATATTTCCTTTTTCTTTCAAAATGTTTTTATCGATGAGTATGGGAGTTTTCAAATCTTTTGAACTAGAAAATTCTAAATCATCAAATTCACTCACGAGATAATTGTTCACTTTTATTCTTAATTTACCGCTCGCAATATCTGCTTTGAAATGAAGCTGCATACTTTTCAAATCTTTGTAATTGTTAACATCAAAAGTCACCATTTTTTTGTTATTAAATACAATAGAACGAGTAACATGAACAGGATTAATGTCTAAATATTTTTTCCCTTGAACTTTTGTATAAAGTTCAAATGGTTCAAGAGATATGTCAAATTCATCATCTGCGACATTTGGTGAAAGTTGCAAGTTATCTTTTGAAAAAATAACATTACTTGCTGTGTTATTACTCAAAATAGAAGTATCTGTATTATTTGAATTTCCATTAAGTAAATAATCTCTGTCTGCTTGTGGAATAAGAAGAATATAAAGAATAATAAACGCTACCGTAAAAAGAACGAGAGCAAATGCTCCACTGGTTGTTGTCTCTCCTTTTTTATACCGCATTTATCTCACACCCATAAATATGCAAATTCTATATGTTATTACGTTTTACTACAATATCTTGTTATATCTTACTATATAAATTATTTAAATATTACCTTATATATTTTCCGCTTTATGTCTTTGCGGTTTTTAATGTAATTTAAATGCAAAAAAGTACACTCAAATGGCTTCAAACTAACAAAATCATATAAATAGCTCACACTAAATATACTTAATATGAAAATAGAACACGCAGATTATAGGTATGGAGAAATAAAAATAAGAGTAGAAAATAAGGATGATTTGTGGTATTTATCGCAAATTGTGGATATTGGAGATAGTTGTAGTGGAAGAACATTTAGAAAAATCAAAGTAGGTTCTGATGAAAATGCAAAGACGATAAAAAAAGCAGCATTTTTAGAAATTTGTGTTGAAAAAATAGAATTTCATAATTTTTCAGGAAACTTAAGATTATCCGGGAAAATTTTAGTGGGGACAGAAGAAATACCGCAAGGCCAGTATCATACTTTTGACGTGGAAGAAGATTCTGTAATTTCATTAAAAAAAGAAAAATTTTACAAATATCAAATAGAAAAAATAAAAGAA
>JBAZVA010000038.1:0-12741 GCA_041661165.1 Candidatus Woesearchaeota archaeon
CGTATGAATATATTTTATATGACAGTTCTTTTATTTCATCAGAAGATTCAAATGCCTTATCCATTTGTCCTAATGATAAATAACTATTAACATCTTCTTTCAAAGATTTAATTTTAGACAAATCACGTTTTAGTGCCTCATTTATTTTAACATCAACACTATTTTGATCCGTAGACACATACGATTGAAAAATAAAAAGACTATCATCAACCCGCTTACTCACATCAACATTATTTGTAATTCTTTCAGAAATATTCACATTATCTGCAAAAGATATATGCCCAAATACAACTACAATCATCAGACAAAATAATGCAATAAGTAGTTTATTCATTGAAAAACAAATCCAATTCCACTATATATAGTTTATCAATAAAAGGGAATAATCCGTTTGAGGTCACCAAGCTTCAGAATGTCAAAATTCTGCATCACCAAACCTTAAAATACAAATTTTTCACTGTAATTGTGGACAAATAAGTACAAAAAATCATACGAAATTATAAATAATCTTTTTAAAGAACAAACTACTCCTCTTTTATATGATAAGTGAAGAAGAACTAGAAACAATGAGTCATCAAGGACAGACAGCTTTATCATCTAATACATATAATAAAATTAGAGACATCATTCTTGCAATACCTGAATATAAAGGACTAGTTGAAGTATATTTACAAGGTTCGTATGCAAACGATACAAATGTTTTTTTAGAAAGTGATGTTGACATTATTGTTCAATATATTTCTAATGATTTAGAGATTTCTACTTATTTATTATTCAAAAACAGAATATATGAAATACTAAAAAGAGAATTAGGAGTTACTTATGTAACTACAGGTAATAAAGCAATTAGAATATCTAAATTAGGAAGTAGATATGTAGAGGCTGATGTTATCACTTGTTTAAGAGGCTATACTCATTCTGGTAGTAATGAATGTATAGTTTTTTACAATCAATCTGGAACCAAAATAATCAATTATCCAAAACAACATTTAAAGAATGGAACAACTAAACATCAAAATACAAATAACCTTTTTAAAAGAACAGTAAGAATATTCAAAAATATAAGAAGACGTCTAGTTGATGACAGAAAAATAACTGATACACTGGCACCATCGTATTTTATTGAATCAATTATATACAATGTTCCGAATGAGAAATTTGTATCTAGCAATCAAATTACTGTTTTAAATTGTATGAAATGGATAGTTGATAATTATACAAATGAATTACAAACACAAAGTGGATTTCATTTATTATTTGGGTCTACTTCAACACAATGGAACAGAACTGATTGTCTTAAATATATCCAAGCAGCAATGGAATTTTTCAATAGGTGAAATATGCATTCATATTCATTATCAGAAGAAAGGAATTTAACAGTATATTTTTATCTTGCAGTAGTCAGTATTTTTTTATTTTTTATCATATATAGATTATTAAACATAATAAGCATACAAATTCCGTGGTACATAGAATCTCCCTCGGCATTAACAATATTCTTTTTGATGTTCTTTCTTTTTGATAGATATATTTGGAAATTACCAGTTCTTTCTTTTTTATCAAAAACACCAGTTTTAGAAGGAGACTGGAAAGGATATATCACATCCACACATAATAACCACAAGTCAAGATACTCAGTAAAATTATCTATAACTCAAACATGGTCAAAAATTCAAATTAATATGAGATGTAATTCTTCAAAATCCAAAAGCAATTCTGCAGTGATAATTCAAAATGATTCTGATATTGAATTAATTTATACTTATAAAAATATACCAAAGGCAAATTCTGTAATAACCATGAATAGACATATCGGAACAGTCGAACTCTCACTAAATAAAAATACATTAGAAGGAGAATATTATACCAATAGAGATAGAACCAACCAAGGATATATTAAATTAAACAAAATAATAACATAAAAAACGTACTGTTTATTTTTGTAGAAATTTCAAATATCATACATGAAAAAATCTAAAATAATAAACCAATGTAATTAATAACAATAAAACTATTATCATAATTATTATTTCTCTCGCACCTAAACTTTTCATTTAATCACCTTTTTATTTTCAGATATCAAATTATTAAATATGCCTTCCCAACATCCTGCATAAATTATTCCTTGTAATGGATCTTGAACCGCTAACAAACATCCTAATAAAGTCGATATTGTTGCACCAATTAAAATATATAATATATTAAGAAACCAAAATGCAAAAGTATATTTTTAAAATTTTCAAAATTAATTTTTTTGTGTTCTTTATATTCTTGTAAAAATAAAATTGCGATAAGAGTTATTAATGAGATAAAAAAGAAACTCCAATTCCAAAGTACATCTGCCATTTTAATCCTTCATTGCTAAAAGACCCAATCCTAATGAAGCAAATAATAATATTACTGCAATAATAGGATTAATAATAATTAGTAATCCAGCAACAAATCCTAATGCAACTGCTGCAACCCCAATCCATCCACCAAGAAAGTATATACCAAACAATGTTGCTAACGTTAATATGATAGGTAATACTGTAAATAGAAAAGAAAACCCTACTCCTGCGTTTAATTGTTGAAAAACCTGTGAAAATGCTTTAAAAATTTCTGCTTCTGGATTAACGCCTACTGCAACCCAAAGTCCACTTAAAAATCCAAAAGCTACAACAAATTCATTAATAAATGTTTTTCCATCCATACTAATTAAAAAATAAAAGCAAATTTATAAATTATGTAGTTTGTAAAAGATCAAATTCCAAACTCTTATCATTATTACCTCTTTGAAAAAAACACAATTGTATATACCATTTCTACCAGCCTTCACGTCTCACCCTAATAATCGTACTAAGTAAAAACCCCAATTGGAACTGGATTCACAATCTGCATACAAGTCTGCTTGCTGGTAGAATTTCTGTAGAATCAATAGAAACCTACGTATATAATATAGTATCACAGCCTTTATAAACAAAAAGAATTCAACTAATAGTATCTTAATAATCTTAAAAAGGGGGAATATCATGGAAAACAGAAAGAAAAATTATGTCACGATAGACGGAAATACAGCAGCAGCTCACGTAGCATACGCATACTCAGAAGTCGCAGCAATATACCCAATCACACCATCTTCTACAATGGGAGAATTAGCAGACGAATGGGCAAGTAAAGGAAGAAAGAATATCTTCAACCAAGTAGTAGACGTAATAGAAATGCAGTCTGAAGCAGGCGCCGCAGGTGCAGTACACGGTTCATTAAGTGCAGGTGCATTAACAACAACTTTCACAGCATCCCAAGGATTATTATTAATGACTCCTAATATGTTTAAAATCGCAGGAGAATTATTACCAACAGTATTTCACGTTTCTGCAAGAGCAGTTGCATGCCAAGCTTTGTCCATTTTCGGAGATCATTCTGATGTAATGTCAGTTAGAGGAACAGGTTTTGCAATGTTAGCATCAGCAAATGTTCAGGAAGCAGCAGACTTAGCAATAGTCGCACATCTTAGTACATTAGAATCTAGAGTTCCGTTCCTACATTTCTTTGACGGATTTAGAACAAGTAACGAAGATCAGAAAGCAGAATTGCCAGACTACGAAACACTAAAATCATTATTAGATTACAAATTTGTAAAAGCATTCAAAGCTGACGCACTAAATCCTGAACATCCAATGATAAAAGTTGGTGCAGAAAATCCGGACACATATTTTCAGGGAAGAGAAACAGTAAATCAGTTCTACTACAATCTACCGGAAATAGTAAAAAATAACATGAAGAAAGTAAGCAATACTTTCGGTAGAACTTACAACCTTTTCGATTACGTTGGAGACAAAGAAGCAACTAAAATAATTATCGCAATGTGTTCAGGAACAGAAACAATTGAACAAACTGTAAATTACATGAATAAGAAAGGAGAAAAAGTTGGTTTAATCAAAGTAAGATTATACAGACCATTTAGTGTAAAAGATTTCGTAGACCTAATTCCAAAAACCGCAAAAAAAATCGCAGTACTAGACAGAACAAAAGAACCAGGTGCAATCGGAGAACCATTATACTTAGATGTCATGACTTCTCTAAAAGACAGAACAGATGTAAAAGTTATTGGTGGACGTTTCGGATTAAGTAGTAAAGAATTTACTCCAGCGATGGTAAAAGGAGTATATGACCATTTAGATGGAGCAGGTTTCCACGACTTCAGTATAGGAATTAACGACGACCTAACACACAGATCAATCAGTTACCCATCAAACTACGATGCAGAACCTGAAAGTACAATTCGTTGTAAATTCTGGGGCTTTGGTTCAGACGGAACTGTCGGTGCAAATAAAAACAGTATCAAAATCATCGGAGACAACACTGACAAATTCGTACAAGGATATTTCGAATACGACAGTAAAAAATCCGGTGGAGTAACAATCTCTCATCTAAGATTCGGTGATGAAAAGATTCAGTCCCAGTACCTCCTCACCGTAGCAGACTTCATCGCCTTACACAAATTCTCATACATCGGACAATTTGATATTTTAGAAGGAATAAAAGAAAATGGAACTTTTTTAATTTGCTGCCCATGGGCTAAAGAAGAAGTGTTCAACAGATTATCAAAAGATATGCAAGAAACAATAATAAAAAAACATATCAAAGTCTACACAATCGATGCAAACAAAATTGCAAAAGAAGCAGGAATGCCGGGAAAAATTAATGTTGCAATGCAAGTTGCATTTTTCAAATTAGCAAATATTATCGATTTCAATAAAGCAGTAGAACTAATTAAAAAATCAATCGAAAAAACATACGGAAAGAAAGGAGAAGATATTATTAAGCAAAATTTCGCGTGTGTTGACAAAGCAATTACCGCGGTAGAAGAAGTTCCAGTACCAAATAGTATAAGCATTTCAGCACCTGAAATAAGATTCAGAGGTGTCGACTCGTACACAAACGGAATTGTAAAAAAATGTGCAGACTTAAGAGGTAACACAATCTCCGTCGCAGAAATGCCATTAAATGGAGCAATCGGAATCGGAACAACAAAATTTGAGAAAAGAGGAATTGCTTTAGAAGTTCCAAAATGGTATCCTGAAAATTGTATTCAGTGCGGACAGTGTTCTTTAGTTTGTCCTCATGCGGCAATTAGAATAAAACAAATAGAACCAAAGGAATTAACAACAGCCCCAGCAAGTTTCAAAACAATAAAATCAAATTCAAAGAACACAAAAGAATTGCAATTCAAAGTGCAAGTTTATCCAGAAGATTGTACAGGCTGTCAAAGTTGTGTAAGAAATTGCCCAGCAAAAACAAAGGCAATTTTAATGTCACCAATTGAGACAGAAAGAAAAGCAGGTGAAAATGAAAATGCAGTTTTCTTTGACAATTTACCAGAAAATATTTTAGATGGTTCAATTGAAATGACACCAAGAGGAACTCAATTACACCAGCCATTGTTTGAATTCTCAGGAGCATGCGCAGGTTGTGGAGAAACTCCTTACGTGAAATTACTAACACAATTATTCGGTGACAGAATGATAGTTGCAAACGCAACAGGTTGTTCATCAATTTACGGTGGAACTTTCCCGACAATTCCTTATTGTAAAAATAAAGAAGGTAAAGGTCCTGCATGGGCAAATTCATTATTCGAAGATAATGCAGAATATGGTTTTGGAATGCGTTTAGCAGTTGATGCAAACAGAAAAATTCTAAAAGAACAAATTGAACTTCTATTAAAGAGCGGAACTACAAACGAATTAAAAAACGCATTAACAAAAATGTTGACAGTCTGGAATAAAACAGATGACGAAGCAAAAGCGATAGCAAAAGATATTCTAAACAATTTTGACCAAGCACAAAAAGTTGTGTTCGGAGAATCAAAACCAATTTTAGAAAGAATTATTGAACTAAAAGATTACTTAGTAGACAAGAGTGTTTGGGTAATTGGTGGAGATGGATGGGCTTATGATATTGGATTTGGCGGATTAGACCATGTATTAGCTCAGGGAAGAAATGTTAACGTTTTAGTTTTAGACACTGAAGTTTATTCAAACACAGGTGGACAAAAATCTAAATCAACACCACTCGCAGCAATTGCAAAATTCGCAGCAGGCGGAAAATCAATACCAAAGAAAAGTCTTGGTATCATGATGACTACGTATGGATATATTTATGTTGCACAGGTTAATTTAGGTGCAAATAAAAATCAAGTAATAAAAGCATTCCTTGAAGCAGAAAGATTCAACGGCCCGTCAATAATAATTGCATACGCACCATGTATCGCACACGGAATAGATATGGCAAAGAATTTAGAAATTGCAAAGAAAGGAACTGATTCAGGATACTGGCCAATATTTAGATTCGATCCAAACGTAGGAGCAAATGGACAGAATCCATTCCAACTTGATTCAAAAGAATTTAAACCGGAATTGTTCTCCGAATATCTTTCCGTACAAAAAAGATTTTCATCGCTAAAAGTTGTTAATCCAAAAGATTCAGAAGAATTATTTGCAAAGGCAACTAAGTTAGTAACAGAAAGATTCAATTATGTAAAAGGAATCTCTGAAATCGGAAATAAGAAAGAAGAGCCAAAGACAGAATAATTTTTTTATTTATTTTACAATTATTAAAAACAAAAAGACTTTACAAAAAATTTTTTTACCGGCAAACATAACAGTATAGATTAATTAAGTTTGCTCTTTAGAATAAGCAAACAAATTGGCACAATTATTAGCAATGTAAGCAAGGCCGGTAAAAAACAGAACATAAAAAAGAGGGAAAAACATGTCAAACATAAAAGTAGAAGTTCCGTTAGATGTCCCATGGACAAAAAAAGGAAAATATATCAAAAATTATATTAAAGCTACAAAAAATTCAGGAAATTTAATGCTTTTCGCAGGCGATCAGAAAGCTGAACACCTTAATGGTGATTTCTACGGGGAAAATATCTCATTCGAAGATTCTACTCCAGAACACTTATTCAAGATTGCATCAAGTGCAAAAATTGGAGTGTTCGCAGCACAGTTAGGATTAATCTCAAAATACGGTGCTGAACATAAAAATGTAGATTACTTAGTTAAAATGAATTCAAAATCAAATTTAGTAAAGACTGCACAGAAAGAACCGATAAGTAAAGCGTGGATTACAGTAAAAGATGTAGTAGATTTCCAAAAAACATCTAAATTAAGTATCGTCGGAGTAGGATACACTATTTATTTAGGAAGCGAATACGAAACAGACATGATGCAGGAAGCGTCACAAATAATTAGAGAAGCGCACAAGAACGGACTTATCACAGTTATTTGGATTTATCCTAGAGGAAAAGCTGTAACTGACGAATTTGATCCTCATTTAATTGCAGGTGCAACAGGAACTGCTGCATGTCTTGGAACTGATTTTGTAAAAGTTTCTTATCCAAAAAAAGAAGGACTAAAATCTGAAGAAATTTTCAAAGAAGCAGTAGCATCCGCAGGAAAAACAAAAGTTGTTTGCGCAGGCGGTGGAAGTACAGACGTAAAATCATTTTTAGAAACACTCCACGCACAAATCCACATCAGCGGCGCAAAAGGAAACGCGACAGGAAGAAACGTTCATCAGAAATCGTTTGAAGAGGCAGTTAGATTCGCTGATGCGATTTATTCAATCACTATTGAAGGAAAATCTGTAGATGACGCAATGGTTATCTACAATAAGAAAGTAGAAGAGAATAAATAAATTTTTTATTATTTTCTAAAATTAATTGACAGTGGAATTGGACTAACAAGTCCAATACTAACGTTTTTTGGCAACCTTTTTTAAAAAAGGTTGTGCGAAAGGAATATAAATTCCATTCGTGTCACACATACTATAGAGAACTTTGAATTCAAAGTTCTTCTATATAATAGGGGGATTAAGTGGATGCTAAATCTAACAGTTAAAAAAAAAGTTTGGTTAGAGTTTGAAGGAAAGCCAATATTAGGTAAAGGAAGATTTCTACTTTTAAAGACGCTAAAAACCACTAAATCCATAAAGAAAAGCGCCAAATTATGCGGACTTTCTGAAAAAACCGCTCACAATCATATAAAACTAATAGAATCAAGACTAAAAGAAAATATCGTAGAAACAAAACGTGGCGGAAAAAACGCAGGTGGAGAAAGTATATTGACAGAAACTGGACTTATCTTAATTCGAGAATTCGAAAAAATAAATGAGAAAAATATTGAGGACTAAAGTATGGAAGAAATAATAGAACAAGAAACAAAAAAAGAAAATCAGAACAAACAAATCTCAAACTTACGAATGTCAATCACAAATCGTTGTAACTTATCCTGCGCATATTGTCACAAAGAAGGAAATCCTAACACAGATAAAGAAATGACATTAGAAGAAATAAAAGAAAGATTAAGCGCCGCACAAGAATTAAAAATCAAAGAATTAAAAATCACAGGTGGAGAACCACTATTAAGAAAAGATATAATCCAAATAGTAGAAATCGCAAAAGAGTGTAATTTCACTGATATTTCTATAACAACAAATGCAACGTTACTAGCACCAATAGCACAAAATCTAAAAGACGCAGGTTTGACAAGAATAAATATAGGCTGCGATTCTCTCTCAGAAAACACAACAAAAAACACAAAAATAATTTCAAACTCACTAGCAAAAGCAAAAGAAGCAGGATTCAAACAGATAAAATTAAACATGTTAGTGCTAAAAGGAATAAACGACAATAAAATAGAAGACATGATAATGTTTGCAAAAGAAAATGACTGCATCCTACAAATAATAGAATTAATTCCATTAAATGTTGACAAAGAATTCTTCAAACAACACCATATGCCATTAACAGAAATAGAAAAAAGATTAGAATCAATTTCAGAAATCATAATTACAAGAGACTTACAAAATAGAAAACAATTCAAAATAAACAACAACATAATAGAAACAGTTGGTCCGTCAAACGATCATTTCTGCAAGAACTGTAAAAAAATAAGAATTACCGCAGACGGACAAATTAAGCCATGCATAATGGTGAATTCAAATCTCGTACCATTCAAAGATAAGCAATCAATACTTGACGCAATAGATAAAAAATTAGTATATAACAAAATAAATGTTGAAGATAATAGGTGACAAAATGAAAGTAGATGTAAGTGATAAACCAGATGTAGCAAGAGAAGCAGTAGCAAGCGGAAGAATTTATCTAAAGAAAGATACAATTGAAAAAATAATCTCAAAAGAAATTAAAAAAGGAGACCCATTCACGTTTGCAGAGGCTTCCGCATATACAGGAGTAAAACTAACACCAACAATAATTCCATTGTGCCACGCAATTCCAATTTACAAAACAACAGTAGAATATAATACAAATAAAAAAGAAAATTACATAGAAGTAAAAGTTACAGTAAAAACTGTCGGAAAAACAGGAGTAGAAATGGAAGCTCTCGTCGGAGTATCATGTGCACTAAATACTTTCTGGGACATGGTAAAATATTTAGAAAAAGATGAGAACGGTCAATATCCATCAACATACATGTCTGATATAAGAGTTTTAAACAAAACAAAAGGGAAATAAGGATGATTTAAAATGGAAGGACCTACAACAAAACAACATAAACAAGACGCACCAAAGAATGTTGAATGTGCGATTATAACTTTGTCTGACTCAAGAACATTAAATGACGATGTAAGCGGAAATATAATAAAATCACTATTGGAAAAAGAAAAACATATCATAATAGAACACGTTGTAATTCCTGACGAAGGAAAATTATTAGTAAAAGAAATTAAAAAACTCACTTCCAAAGCAAAAGTAATAATCACTACAGGCGGAACAGGAATTGCAAAACGAGATATCACGGTAGACTCTTTAGAAAAACTATTTAATAAAAAAATAACTGCTTTTAGTTCAATATTTGCAAAATTAAGTTACGATGACATAGGAAGTAGTGCAATAATGTCAAGAGCAACTGCAGGAATAATTAATCAGACAGTAATATTTTGTCTTCCGGGAAGTCCAAAAGCAGTAGAATTAGGAGTAAAAAAACTAATTTTGCCGGAGATTGGACATATTGTAAAACATCTAAAATAATCACGATAATGAGAAGATAGGTACAAAAACAGCACAGCTAAAAAAAGAAGCAAACAAAAAATTTGCTAAAAAATAACTAAAGATAATATAAAAAACAATACAAGGGTGTAAATAAAATGAAAAACAAATTATTGACAATATTGATTGTAGCAATTGCATCACTATTACTTTTCGGATGCGCCGCACAAACACAAAAAGAAGTAGTAAAAGAAGCACCAAAGAAATTGATGCTTGCAACAACAACAAGCACTTACGACACGGGATTGTTAGATTTTATACTTCCAAATTTCGAAAGTAAAAATAATTACGAAGTACAGGTAATCTCCGTCGGTTCAGGACAGGCATTAAAAAACGGCCAGGATGGAAATGTTGATGTAGTTTTAGTTCACGCACCAAGTTCTGAAAAAAAATTCATGACAGATGGATACGGAATAAACAGAAAATGCGTAATGTATAATGATTTCATCATTTTAGGCCCAATAACCGACGCTGCAATGATAAAAGGAAAATCTGCAAATGATGCACTTTTAGCAATTGCTAAAACAAAATCAAATTTCATCTCAAGAGGAGACAATTCTGGAACATACACTAAAGAACTTGATTTATGGAAAAAAATAAACATAACAGCAGTAAATCAATCTTGGCACTTGGAAACTGGCCTAGGAATGGGAGACACTATTAGGATTGCTGATGAAAAAAGAGCATACACTTTAACAGACAGAGGAACATACCTTGCTCTAAAAAGTAATTACACAGATCTTGTAATATTAGTAGAAGGAGATAATGTACTATTAAATCCATACGGAGTAATAATGGTAAATCCTGAAAAGAATCCAGGAGTAAATACTGCAGGCGCACAATTGTTTGAAGATTGGTTAATGTCAGAAGAAACACAAAACTTAATCGGCTCTTTTAAAAAAGGAGGAGAACAATTGTTTTATCCGCTTAAAGGAGAATGTCTTCCAGGACAATAAAGTTACTTTTTTATTTTCTTTTTTTATATTTTAATTTTTAAAAAACAAATAAAGGAAAAAACATGGGAATATTTATTCAGGCAATAATTGAGGCGTTTAAGCTAATTTTCACACTAAACCCTGAAATATTATCAATTACACTTCTCTCACTTAAAGTTTCAAGTTTCGCAGTTTTGTTCTCATGTCTAATTGGAATTCCGTTAGCATTAATAATAAGCCACAACACTTTTCCAGTAAAAAAAATAATAATCGCATTCATACATACCGGAATGGCAATTCCACCGGTAGTTGTAGGTTTAATTGTATATATTTTATTATCAAGAAACGGACCATTAGGATATTTAGAATTATTATACACACCTGGCGCAATGATGATTGCACAAATTTTACTCGCACTTCCAGTAATTACGGGAATTTCTTTAACAGCATTCAATAGCGTAAAAAAGAAAACAAGAGAAACAGTAATCTCGCTTGGCGCAAAATGGTATCAATACGGATATCAAATGATAAGAGAAGCAAGATACGGTTTAATCACCGCATTAATAACAGGATTCGGTGCAGTAATCAGCGAAGTTGGTGCAATAATTTTAGTTGGCGGAAATATTCGTTTTCACACAAGAGCACTGACGACATCAATCGTGCTTGAAACACAGAAAGGAGAATTCGCAATGGCAATGGCTCTAGGATTCATACTATTAGGACTTGCATTTTTAATTACATTCATACTTACATATATACAGCAAAAGAAAAGCGAAACTGAAAACTAGTGATAATTATGGAAACAAAAGAAATACTAAGAATAAAAAATCTAAAAAAGACTTTTTCAGACAAAGAAGTTCTAAAAGACATAAATCTCGTAATTAAAAAAAGAGAAATCATTGGAATTACAGGAAAATCAGGAGAAGGAAAAACTACGCTTTTAAGAATAATAAATATGTTAGAACATCAAGATGACGGAAATATAAAAATTTTTCAAAAAGAAGTAAAACACATCAAAAAAGATTTAGAAACAAGAAGAAAAATATCTATGGTATTTCAAAAACCACTTCTTCTAAACGAATCAATTCATTACAATGCATCATTTGGATTAAAACTAAGAAAAATAAACAAAGAACAAATCAAAAAAGAAGTAAACAATCACCTAAACAGATTCAAAATAAAAGATAAAAAACAAAACGTCAACAAATTGTCTGGAGGAGAAATACAAAGAATAGCATTAATCCAGGCAATGATAGTAAAACCAGAGATATTAATCCTTGACGAACCATCAGCAAACCTAGACAACAATAACTTAGAAATATTAAATGAGATGATTTTCGAATTAAGAGACAAGCATGATACAACAATAATCATAGGCTCGCATGATTTAGAACATATTAAGAACATTTGCGATAGAATTTATCATTTAGAAAAAGGAATATTGACTCAAACTAAAAAATAAAAATACAAAAGGCAACTCATGAAAAAAACAGACACAAAAAATAAAAAAATCTTGCCAAAAAAAAGTAAGAAATCTCATGATATCAGAATGGTAGGGTTTCTAAAAAGACATGATATCGAAGATATGTTAAAATTAATAGATGAAAATATTAAAATTCTAGATTCAGAAGAAATATCATTTGAAAATGCAATCGACAGAGTAACGTCAGAAGACATCATATCAAACACAGACGTACCTTCGTTTGACAGATCTGCAATGGATGGTTACGCAGTTTTAGCAGAAGACAC
>JBAZVA010000039.1:0-12706 GCA_041661165.1 Candidatus Woesearchaeota archaeon
AGAAATACTGTTTTTATATTCAATCAACACATCTTTATCAATCTCAAATCCTCGTCTTCTGAGATATTCACAGAATTGCGTAACATTCTTTGGTTTAGTTGTGTAAATACATCTTTCAAAATCAATCATAGTTACTTTTTTGCCAGATACAAAAATATGCTTATACGGATTAGTCATTTCAAACTTATTAATTCCAAGCTTGTCCATGATAAAACATTGTTTTAGAACAGATATTGCAATATATTTATTCTTTTTCTCCTTCAAATCAAAATTTTGTATTATGTCGCCATTCAACTTTTCCATGACAACAGAATTATTATCAGAATAATACAATTTCGGACCAATTTTGTGTATATTCAATTTTTTTAAAAAAGTGGCTTCCTTCAACATCGTAGAATTAGAATCAGATTTCTCATTTTCTTTTTTAATAACACAATTCATAGAACCAAATTTACAATCATAAACTATTCCGTGCTTACCTTTTGCTAGAATCTGGCCTATCAACAATTGTTTTTTCATATAATTCCTCTTTTTTAGTATTCTGTACACAAACTCCGTTTATATATCTTGATATCAATTTACCTTCTAAATTTATGGTATACCATCTTCCTAAAGATGCAGACACATAATCAGGATACTTATTTTTAAAATAAACATCAATATCTTTAACAAGTCCGAATAATTTTTCACCGGAAATTGTTCTTAACTTAACACAAAAATCATATTGATTTATATTGCTTTTTTCAAATGAAGCGACAACACCAACCAATTTTCCATTTGAGTGTATATTATAACTCATTTTATCCCCAATAATAGATTGAGATGTATCTAAACTACTATCAGCAATTTCAACTTCAATAAAATTAAGAATCTCTAAAAATGCGGCCCCGGGATCCATTAAATCTAATCCATTTTTTATCGAATCCTTAACTAAAAAATATGAACTGCTATCCAAATATTTAACACTAGTTACGTCAAGAGTATCTTTTCTTTTTTTAACACGATAAGACCATTTCCATTCAGGAGTATCTTCTAAATAGGAAGTATCGTCAGATATAACTTTTATTCCAAGACGATCATATTTTAATCTTGCAAGCCCAGAAAATTTTATTTCTACATCTCCACGAAAATTTCCAGAAAAAGCATCATACTCTAATGTTGCTTTACTACTATCATCCACGCCAACTAAATTTAGAAAAGCAGAAGAACTCACTTTCCAATTTTCAACAGTTTTCTGAGAGAAAGAACTAGCATAAAGCATACACATTGCTACTAAGGTGTTTTTTACAAGTCCCATGTTTATTCCGCATTGTATTTTTCATATTCATATCTACCACACCTTTTAAATTACTAAAAAACAATCATAATAACTATAATCTTTGAATTTTATAAACATATAGTGTTTCAAAGAAAATTTGTTTTTCTCTTACAATTTCACTCTTATATCCGTGAAGACTAATGATCTCATCAACTTTGTCTTTATTTGTAAGCGAAGAAAAAAGTAACAAAATGATTCCATTCTTATTGATGTATTCATGAACCTCATGAAAAAAACTCTCAATTAATTCATATCCGCTTTCTCCGCCAGTTGTTGCAACTTGCATCATACCTTTTGGCTCTCTTTTGTCTTCCGGCAAATATGGAGGATTAAAAATAATTGTATCAAAAGTATCTGCAACTGATTCAAACAAATTAGATTCAATCACATTTACTTTTACATTTTCAGATTCAGCTAATTTCTTAGTATGAATTATTGCATCAGGGTTAATATCACACGCAGTCACATTAAGACCATTCTTCGCCATTTCAACAGAAATAAATCCACTTCCACAACCAAGTTCCAAAACATTCCCAAATGCAAATTCATCAGACGCATCACACAAAAGATAAGTATCTTCTTCTGGCTGATAAACTACCCCTTCAAATTCAGGCTCTTCTGAGTCTTTTTCTCTTGATTTTTCTTCTTCAAACTTCTTAATAGCGTCAAGCTCGTCAGAGGTATGCATATCTTCGTACATAGGTATCAAGACAATATCTGAAATAAATAGTATATAAATCTTTATGATGTATCAAACACACTTTAAGTCTTTACCAGCCTTTACACATAGTGATAATATTTGTGCGAATTAGAAGTCCTAATTGGAACTGGACCAATATACTGTATACAAGTCCGCTTGCTGGTAAAAGACTTTGAATAGTTTATAAGATACAAGTAAGAAAAATTAAAAAAGTAAAAACAAAAAAATAATTTGCAAATAATTCACTTACTCAATCATTATCTTGTCATCTTTTGGTCGTCTAAGATAACTTACATTCTGTCTTAAAGAGTTATTTGTATAACTTCCTTTTATCGCACTTAATTTTTCAACCAATACAGGTAGTTTTACAAATACTTTTCCATCAAACCGTCTTAGTTCCGAAATTCCTGATTTTTGATTTTCATCCGCGTGTTGCATTATTTCACCAATGTAATCCATGAAATCTGAGACAATTTTTCCGTAACTAACACTATCCGCAGGAGAACTTACAACATAGCACAAAACATTTCCGACAGGAGTTTTTGTATATTTAACTTCTAAAGGTATGTTTGATTTTGTAAATCCTGAAGCATCTTTAACAGAATTTTGAAAAGGATTTAAAATAATATCAGAAATTCCTTTTACAATTTTCTTAGACTCAATATAGTATTTTGCATTTTCAGAAACTAACGCACTATAATCTCTATCGTAATCTAAAGAAAGTACTGTTTTTGTCAACTCTTCTGCTTTTCGCTTAGTAGAACCTTTGCTGGTTTTTATTTTAAATTCAACTGAAGGTTGTATACTTTCCTGAATTGAATTATTAAAATTATTTAATACATCTTCAAGTAAAACAAATGCGCCTTCTTCTGTTGTTCTTACTCCTTCTCTTTTTCGTCCTTCTAAATTTCCATGCATAAGTCCATTTAGATAATTGTTCATAAAATTATAACATTCTCCATATTTTGGACTCGAAGTTGGTTTTACTTCAATATAGAACATATGATTTCCGATTCTTTTTTCTATGTTCTGTTTTTCTTTTGGAAGCTTTTCTTTGCTAAATCCAGTGCTATCTTTTAGATTATCTTCAAAAGGATCCATGATAAGCGTTTTTAGCATTTCTACTTGTGCCTGTGCGCTTAAATATGTCTCCATATTTGGTTTGTTTATTTTACTATAGTCCCTGTCGGGGCTTACTATTTTCAATGTGGTATTTTCGTCCATATTCTCACCTTACAACATATTAAAGTGGCAAAGTATATCAATTTCTGTGGTGTTGTATATCACCACAATATTTAAATATAACGAAAATAAATTACATCGAATGGACGCACAAACACTTGAAACATTACAAAAAATAGGCTTAACTGATGCGGAAAGCAAAGTATATGTAATCTTGCTAGAACTAGGCGCAAGTCAGGCGGCAGAGATAACAAAAAAGACAAACCTTCACAGAAGAACCGTTTATGATGCAATTGAAAGACTAATTGGTAAAGGACTTATATCTTATATAAAAGAAAATAACATTAAAAAATACAAGGCAGTTGATCCCAAAAATTTAGAAAAAGTATTACAAGAACAAGAGAAAATGTTAAAAGAAATAATGCCCAGATTAGAACTTCTAAAAAACTTAGAAAAAGAAAAAGAAGAAACTTCTTTTTTCAGAGGTAAAGAAGGTCTAAAAAGCATTTTCAATCATCAATTAGAAATTGGAAAAGAAATATGCATAATAGGTGCATCCGAAAGTGCAAACGAAATTCTAAAATACTATTTTCCACATTTCGACCAAGAACGAAAAGAAAGAAAAATTCCTGTTAGAATTTTATTTGCAGAATCTGCCAGAACAAATAAAGAAATTAAAAAAATTCCACTCGCAAAGATAAAATTTTTACCAAAAGAGTTTGAAGGTCCTGCAGCAACAAATGTTTATGGAGATTGCATAAGTATAATTTTATGGACAAAAGATAATCCAATAGCAATTAAAATCGAACATAAAGAAATTGCAAGAGCATACAAAAATCAATTTGAACTTCTCTGGTCAATAGCAAAAAAATAATTCTTTCACCAGCCTTTACATATGATGCTAATAATTGTACTAATAAAAAGGTCCTATTGGAACTGTTATATTTATCTGCATACAAGTTTGCGTGCTGGTAAAAGAATTTATGCAATTTCAGCACAGAATAACAACATTTAAAAAGAAAAAACATCATCTATAAAATTATAAAATAAAATGTTGAAACAAAAAAAATTGCCAAAAAGATATCAGAGAAAACGATGGGATTTTCTGACACAGGACAAAGAGGGCGTTCTATATATTGAAGACTTATCAGTCAAAGACATCACAAAAAAATACGGAACTCCTCTTTATGTAATGCTTGAATCAAAAATAAGAAAAAAAGCAAGAGAATTTCTAGAAGCATTTCCATATCCTAAAGTAAAAATCCAATACGCATCAAAAGTAAACACAAACCTTGAAATTTTAAGAATCATGAGAGAAGAAGGTTTAGAACTAGATGCATCAAGTGTAGGAGAAATAATTTTAGGACTCCTCGCAGATTTCAGGCCGGACCAGATTACATTTACTAATCTTTACAAATCAGAACAGGACATTTGTTTTGCCGCACAAATTGGCGTTCAGGCAATTACAGCAGATTCTATTGAAGAATTATTAAGAATAGGTTATGTTGGAGAAAAATTAAGAAAAACAATAAACGTTTTTCTAAGATTCAATCCTTTAATTGATTACGGAAAATATACAACAAGAAACCAGCAATACGGAATCACACCTGACTTAGCAAAGAAAGCAATAAACATCGCATTAAGATCTTATTATATCAACTTAGTAGGATTTCATTTTCACGGAAGCTACATTACTGACCCAAAAATTTATTCAATTGCAGCAAGAAGACTTCTAAAATACGCAAAATATTGTAATGAAAAAGGAAATCCAATTACTCATTTAGATCTAGGAGGAGGATTTCCAAACGAATGTAACGATGATAAAAAATATTTTTCTCCAAAAGAAATGGGACCTGATTTTATAAAAGAATTAGTAGAAACACTAAAAGAATTTGATTTACCTTATCCAACTCTTATTTTTGAACCAGGAAAAAGTTTAGTCATGAATGCAGGCGTCGGATTAGTTGAAGTAATAAGTAATAAATGGCACGCAAACAGACAAACAATTATGACAGACGGGTCAACTTACGGATTCGTACCTGATGTTTTAATCTACAAAGAAAATTATGATATTTTACCAGCAACACAAATGAACAAACCAAGAGTAAATCATGTAAGAATTTGCGGATGTACTTGTGACTGTATTGACATAATCGACAAACACTGCCATATGCCTAATTTAGATCCTGGAGACATTCTTTCAATAATGGATATTGGTGCATATTCTAGTGTAATGGCATCAAATTTTAATACAGTCAGACGTGCTGCAATGATTTTATTAAAAGAAGATGGTACCACAAAACTTATCAGACGTCGAGATAGATATTCTGAAATGTTCGCACCAGAATTAGACGTATTAAAATTGGCAGATCCTAAAGAATTAAAAAATTTCTATGATATTTACAGAGTAAACATTAACAAAATCTGGCAGGATTTAGCGCCAAAAAATGAAGATGAACAAAATCGTAAGAAAAGAAAGAAATACGAAGAACAAATGAATGACATGTTTGATTAAAATTAAATAAATTTCTCTAAAACAGTCAAATAAATTATTTCTTAGAAGAATTATCTTTCTTATACACAATATAAGAATAAACCATCAAAAACACAGAAACAACCAATAACGGAACAATAAATATAAAAATAGAATATTTAGGAACAAAAATACCAATCAACGAAATAATTGCACAAAGTTTGAAAAGTTTTGCACCAAGTTTGTGAGTTTTGTCCCACACTTTATCGCTTGATAACGTCCAAGGAGTTCTTATTCCGATAAACCAGTTTCTTTTAGATTTCTCAAGTAATATCCCAATAAAAAAGAACAATATAGAAAGTGCAGGAATCATCATTACCAACATATCGAATATGAATCCAAAATTCCAAACTATTGTCAGAATATAAATATAAAAGAAAAAAGCAATTATACAAACAATAAAATAATCGAAATACGTTCTAAATTTTGCAACGTTATTTTTCATAGGATCAATAGTAGGCAAAAAAAGAAACAACAATACCATAAAAACAGAAATTATAGGCATCAAAAATATTCCCCAGAACTTCCCCATGTAACCATTCACATTACCATTAGCATCCCAGTGTGATGCAACTTTGTCAGGTAACTTCTGATATGAATAAATACCTATAGCAAACGAAAGTAGAATAAGAATAACAATTATTACAATTGATATTTTAGTACTTTTTTGCATACTAACTTATTAATAATACAACTTAATAAAACTATTTCTTTCAAATTACTTCTTTCTGACCTGCTCATCTACCATCTTAAAATATTCGCCAATTCTATTTAATATAGAATCGAGATAAAATTTTATAATTTTCTCACGAAAAATTTCGTTCATAGAATCTTCAGTTTTTACAATATATTTCGTTCCTCTTTTTTCAATTAAGAAAACATCTCTTAACCTTTTAATCTGTCGTCTTACGTTACTTGACGCAATTCCTTTAAGTGGCATTTTATTTGTTTGTCTATAAGAAATTACAAATTCTTCAACTTCCTTAGAAGTAAGTCCTTGATTATTTTCAAGAAGAACTAAGAATATGTCAACAATTATATCGCGCGAATCTCCTGGCTGCAAAAGTCCTAATGAGAGACACAACTTTCTTACTAAATCTCGTGGTGTAGCATTTATTGGTTTTTCATATCTTCTTAAAGTCATTTCTGATAATGGTGTTTCAATAGTTACTTTCATGTTAATTCACCTTTTTTAATTTTTGTTCCAATTCAATCTGTTTTCTTTCTCTAGAAATTTCATTTTTAAGTTCTTCAACAGTCGGCAAATATAACTTATACTTTGATGCAAAAATATTTTTATTATCATTAAGGGAAGTATATTTTACCATGGTTTCATTTTTATCCGTACATAGAATAAGACCAATTGTTTTATTATCGTCCCTACTTTTTACTTCTTTTTCAAAATACCTTACATAAAAATCCATCTGACCTATATCATGATGAGTTAATTTCCCAGTTTTTAAATCGATTAAAACAAAGCATTTAAGAATATAATTATAAAAAACTAAATCAACATAATAATGATCTCCACCAAGAGTTATTCTTTTCTGTCTACTTACGAATGAAAATCCTTTACCAAGTTCTAATACAAATTGCTTTAATTTTTCTACAAGTATTGATTCTAAATCTTTTTCAATCAAAGTATAATTATCTTTTATATTCAAAAATTCCAGAATATAAGGGTCTTTTATCAAATCTTTCGGAGTTTGTATTTCCTGTCCTTTAAAAGATAAGTCTTTAATTTTTTTACTACTTTTGCTCAAAATCAATCTCTCATACAAAAGTGAGTTTATTTGTCGTTCAAATTCTCTCGTACTCCATTTATTATTGACGCATTCAATCATATAAAACTGTCGTGATTCTTCTTTTTCTATTTTTAATAATAGTCTATAATGAGTCCAACTTAATTGTGAACGCAGTGCGTTCAGAATTGGAAAAGCAACATAAAAAGACTTCATATACCATAAATTTCTTTCGTCAAAACCCTTACCAAATTCTTTTGTTAATCTTTTTGACAATTCTTTTATGAGATAAGAACCATATTCAGCTCTTTCTTTTCCTTTTTGTTCTTCTTTGATAATAATCTTACCAATATTCCAATACGCTTCAACCATGGCAAAATTTATTGCCTTGTACGCTTTGTTTCTTGCAATATCCAAAATCTGCCTAATATCTGTATAAACATTACCTATCTCTTGTTTAGCCATAAACATAATATACTCAATTTTGTTTATAACCAATACGCGCACATGTCAAACCACACATTTTTGTCAATTCTTAAAATTTTTAGGCTTTAAACGCATATACTAAGCGTTTCTCTTGTCCAGTGGATTTGTCCAGAAGAAGTTACAACTTCATTTTTAGAAAATTAAAATAATAAAAAATAAATAATTATACAGTTAAGACACCACTTTCTTTTAATTTTGAAATATCGTGTTGTAATAAAGAAATAGCATTACTAATTTCTAATTTTGATGATTTTAAGCCAGATAACATATTACTTGCTTCTACAAATATTTTCATATTCTTTTTTGAATCAGTTGAAAGCTCAACTAACAATGAAATAACATCTTTAACTATTCTATCTTCTACCATATTTAATCCTCTCACATTACTCAATTTACTACGCACAATCCCAGAATTCCCAATATTCATTAAAATCACCATTTTAGAAGAAGCAATGTTGCTTTATTAGGCAATAACATTTACACTTAGTGAAGATAACTACCCTGTAGAAAATTATACCGGCAAGCAAAATAAATATACTATTAAAATCAGTTCTTTATATATAGCAACTCAAATAGGAGAATATAGATACAATTTAATAAAGGCCGTAATATTTTCTACACGTCCTACAATAACAAAAAAACTATCTCAAGCTCTATGTAAAAGCATAGTCAAATCAAAAGAAGTTGCAACATAAAAAGTGTTAAATCCAGAACGTTTTGGCATGCTAATGTCTTCCAAAATATTGTCTCCAATCATCAAACATTCAGAAGGCACTAATTTCTCTTTCTCAATTAATTTCTCCCAGAATAATTTATTGTCTTTCATACATCCCGCATCATCGCTTGAGAATACAAAATCCATATATTGTGTTAAATCGTATTTTTTCAAATACAAATCAATTGTTCTTTGCATAGAATTTGAAACAATTGCAATACGCCTACCTCTCTTCTTTAACTCAGCCAATACATAAATTACTCTGTCATGCAAAATCGGCATAATCTGTATCTTCTTTTCAAGTTCGTGATAATAAAAATCAAGTAAATCCAGTTTCTTGCAAAGTTCTCCCGTATCCCATTTTCCATCTCTTTTCTTTAAACCAAGTGAAGTTGCTTTAGTATCCAAATCAGCATCAGTAATCGCCAAATGTTTTTTCAACTTTTCAATTATATGCGGATACAACGAAGAATATATCTTTGTGTCAATCAAAGTCCCATCCAAATCAAACAGGTAAGTATTTACAGCCATATAATAAAACATGCTTTGTAAGTTTAAATTCATATCTAATAGTATATAAAGAAACTAAAAAATATTATTTCTTTTTTCTATCTTTGACCTTAAACTTCACCAATTTATTCCACTTTTCATCTTCATCATTATCCCAGACTTTTTTCAACGAATTTTCACTATCTTTTTTAATATCATCAAAATTATCAGTTTGTTTCATATTGCAACCTCCTACTAAAAAAGAGAAAAAATCGTTCGGGTGAGGAAAAGAGGGTGTCTTTTGACAAAAGTGTGGAAAGCGTCAACTCCGTGAGGTGTGGTCACAAAGAAAGCACCCGAACAAACTATATTAGAATAATTTTCTTTATATACGTCACGACAGATTGTTCATGTGTCCATAAATATCAATTCAATCAAAATCCCAACAGAGAAGCCTTAATTCTGAAAAATATTTTGTCCAGTGGTGTTGTCCTTTGCACTTCAAACTACTTCGTATAAAAAGAGTTCTATTTAATTGAATTTGAACGAATTATTAACGGTGGGTCGTAGACTACTTCTTTGCGATAGTCCATAGAAATTTAAAGTAATGACGAAAACTTTCAGCGATGGTTTTATTTTTTATCATATACACAAAAGGTTTTTCTTCCCATAAAAACATATATACATAATCATCAAAGATATCTATTGCCGCTGGACTAATATATCCATCCGGCATATATCTAACTTCTGCGTACTTTTCTGTTTCTCTATCTTTTCCATAATATTTTTTAGAACATAAATCCATCAAAATCATTAATTTTTGTCTTTTTTGTGCACTTTTCAAGTTCATATTTTTAAGAAAAGTTCTTAGAGATTCAGAAGCATAAGTTTGTTTTGAAAATCCAATTATATTTATAGTTCCGTTATTAGGACAGTCATCTATTATTTTTTTAAACGCTGTTTTGAAACCTTCAAATCCCTCATACACTGCAGAAGTAGTTTCTTCATTATTTACGGGTTTAATTCTTAGCAAATCAGGGAGTAATTTTTCAATTTTTTGTTTTCTTTCTTCCTCAATCGATAATAATTTTGTCGGTTCGCAAGCTTGAAAATGTTTTCCATCCTTTTGCAGATTGTATGATACAAGCCCCTTATTTATTAGCGATGAAAGAGATTCATATACTCTTGAATTGGAAATTCCTGTTTCTTTAATTATTGCACCCGTCGTAGTCTGACCTTTTTTCAGAAGAAACAAATAAATATTTGCTTCATTTCTTGAGAGACCAAATTCCTCTAAATTTTTGACATTTGTTTCCATAATTAATATCTATTCTTTATAATTTATAAAATTATTCTTTATTCTCCCGAAAAGGAGAAATTAAATTTATATCAACCATAATCAATTACTACGACATGGTAACGAATACTTCAAAAATAACATCAGAATTTGTTCAGATGATTAATAGCGAGGCAAAAAAAGGAACATATAGAGTAAATTTAAACGGAATATTAATTGACGTATTTCCATATGTTTTTCCTCCACAATCAGCATTTTCAGAAAGCACTCATACACTTTATGACCAATTCGGACATTTGCAGAATAAGAAAGTTTTAGACATTGGCACAGGTACAGGAATACAAGCAATTCAAGCAACTAAAGCGGGAGCAAACGCTGTTGATGCAATTGATATTTACGATAATGCAGTAAAATGTGCAAAACATAATGTTCGTTTAAATGGATTAGAAAATAAAATACAGGTGTGGCAAAGTGATTTATTTAACAAAGTTTCAAAAAAAGAATATGATTTAATTATCGCAAATTTACCGATTGTAGATAAAAAAGAATCTGATTTAAGATTTCATTCACTATTTGATCCAAATTTTATTTATCATGAAAGATTATTCAAAGAAGCGTCCAAATATCTTTCAAATTCTGGGAAAATAAATTTGTGTCATTCAAATCTACAAAGTGAAGGGTTTCAAAAATTAGAAAGCCTTGCTAAAAAATATAAATTTAATTATATTGTAAAACAAAAAAATAATTCACTAGGATATGAATGGAGAAATTATGAATTTACAAAATGAGAGGTAAAATAAAATGAACATGACAATAATAGTAATTTGTATAATAGTAATAACAATATTTTCCTTTTTTGGTTCTTGGTATGTTAGAAAATATAACAAAACTGATACCCTAGTTGGACTATATGTCGCATTTGTTTTAATTAGCAACATACTCGCATATAAACTTGCTTCATTTGATTTTGGATTCAACATCAAACGCAATCGCAAATTCCTTATCCTTAATAGTTTCCTTAGATAAATTCGCACCTGAAACATCAAGTGATTTAGAAAAATTAATTTTCTTCGCGCCAACTTTAGAAACAATATCCTTCTCAAATGAAGATATAGACAAATAAAGTTTAGAATCTAAAACACCAACGGTTAAATTTATTGAATCGGATTTAGATAAACCAGCTTTCTTACGAGCATCTTGAATACGTCTAGTTAATTCTCTAGAAAATCCTTCTGCTTCTAATTCATCATTTCGTGTTGCATCTAAAAACACAACTCCGTTTCTAAATTCTCCCATGTAATAAGGATCTTTAACATTAATTTTGTAATCAATCATCTTAGCAATATCAATTTCATAAGAACCTAAAGTTAATTTCTCTTTCTTAGCTTTCAATGCTACCATTACGTCCTTTGAAGATTTATTTATCAAACCAACTACATCGCCAGTATTTTGTCCAAACACAGAACCAATATTCTTGAAATTTGGTTTTAATTCATAATTAACATCAAAATCATCAACAAACAATACTTCTTTTACATTCGTCATTTGTTTTATTATATCAACAAATTCCGACGGCATACTTTTAACAGTTGCTGATTGAACACTTACGCAAATAATCGGCCAACGTACTCCAAGTTTCGCCTTCTCACGAGAAGCAAGTATTGCAGTGATAATATCTGTTGCAACAACAAAATTGTCAACAACAACTTTATCATCATTCAAACTCTTCTCATTAAACGTCACCCATTTTTCTTCAGAAATAGAATCTACATATTTTGAAGGAACATTCGCTTTTAGATTCTGATACATTTTATCACAAACAAATGGAACATAAACATTAAACATTTTCAAAATGTCAAGTAACGAAGTATAAAGAACTGAAAACACTCCTTTCTTCTCTTCATCAGTACCCAAAACAGATTTGTCACGAATCATTTTAATATAATCTCGTGATAACGTCAAATACAAATCTTCAATCACATCAATTGCAGAATCAAGTTCATAGTTATCTAGTAATCCAGATACTTTTGCTTTAGCCAAATTTAATTTCGAAAGCATAAATTTTTCTTCAAAACCAATCTCCGAATCCGTAGACATCAAATCAAGTCCCAATGCAGCATTATTTTTGTAATAATCAATTATGTAATTATGAACATTCCAAAGTACGTTTAGATTTTTATATTTCAAAACAATATCGTCCCACGAAAAAGAGACATTCTGCCCTGCGGGAATTGAACAAAGATA
>JBAZVA010000040.1:0-11911 GCA_041661165.1 Candidatus Woesearchaeota archaeon
CATTCATGCAATAATTTCTGCAATATCAAGCACAGCCTGTCCTTGACCTCAGCTTTCAGTATAGACTGACATTGCATTTCTAAGGTCTTGTCATATTCCGATATAATCCACTATAAGTCATCCTGGTTTGTCTTTATATACACGGTTTACGCGGGCAATAGCTTGCATAAGATTAGCTCATTCCATTTTCTTGTCAATATACATTGTATGTAAACATGGAATATCAAAACCAGTAAGCCACATTGATTGTACTATAACTATTTTGAGTTCATCATTTATATCTTTAAATCTGGCAGATAATAGCTTTCTGTCTTGTTTACTTGTATGATGAGATTGGAAGCTCTCAGGATCATCTGATGAACTTGTCATTACTACTTTTAAGCCTCATTTTTGTAAGTTGGCATTATACCATTCTGGACGAAGTTTAATGATTTGTTCATATAAATCTACAGCAATTTGTCTTGTCATACATACAATCATTGCCTTTCACTCAAAAACACTTTGCCTTTCCTCGAAATGATTTACTATATCTTGAGCAATATCTCTTACCCTATCAGGATGACCTACTATTTTATTGATTTGAGAATTTATTCTTTTTCATTTTTCAAGTTGATCTTCTGTGGCTCATTTTATATCTGCAATTAACTTATCTACTTTACTAATAATCTCCGCATTCAGTTTAATTTTAACCAGTCTTGACTCATAACTTATTGGTACAGTTGCACCATCTTTCACAGCCTGAGCTATATCATAGACATCTATATATTCTCAAAATACTTTTTTCGTATCTCTATCATCTTTTTCGATGGGAGTACCTGTAAATCCTATAAATGAAGCTTCAGGTAAGGCATCTCTTAAATATTTTGCACTTCAATATTTTATTTGCGATCCAAGCTCATCTTCTACAAGTCTTCCTGTAAATCAATACTGACTGCGGTGAGCCTCATCTGCGACTACTACGATATTTTTTCTATTGGATAATTCCTCGAAAATATTACTTCAATTCTCGGGATAGAATTTTTGAATAGTTGTAAAAACAATTCATCCACCTGACACTTTTAAAAGCTCCTTTAAATGTTCACGACTTGTTGCCTGAACTGGTTTTTGTCTTAAAAGAGATACACAGTTTCAGAAAGTTCCAAATAATTGATCATCTAAATCATTTCTATCTGTTAAAATAACAATTGTTGGATTTTCCATTTCTGGTCTTACGACAAGTTGCCCAGTATAAAATACCATAGAAAGCGATTTCCCGCTTCATTGCGTATGCCAAACAACTCAAACCTTTCTATCTCACTCTTTATGAGTTGCCCTTATTGTCTCATTTACAGCTTTTTCTACTGCATAATACTGATGATAAGCTGCAATTTTTTTAATTTTAACAACTGATAATAATCCAGTTTTTTCGTCCTTTACTTCTTCTGATTCAAAAACGGTGTTATATCTTATAAGTCTCAATAATACATCTTTTTTAAGCATTCTTTCAACCAAAATCTGAAGTTCGGTTAATATTCAATTTTCTTTCTTATCAGGTGATTTCCAGGCTAAAAATCTTGAAAATGGAGCTGACAGTGAGGCTGTTTTTGCGTCTATTCAATCAGAAATTACACAAATTGCATTATAATAAAAAATGTTTGGAATAGCTTTTTTATAATTTTGTATTTGAGTATAAGCTCTGTCCAATGTGGCTTTTTCGTCTGTAGCATTTTTAAGCTCAATTATTACAAGAGGTAATCAATTCACATAGGCTACAACATCCAACCTCTTCTCATTATTATTTTCTTTTACAACAAGCTGATTAACTACCCAAAAACTATTATTTTCTATATTCTCAATATCAATTAACTTAACATTAAGTCATTTAGTCTGCCCATCCTTGAAATATTCCACTGTAACTCAATCAGTCAACATTTTATGAAATTTCTCGTTATTTGTCATAATGTCACTTGAACCAAGACGAAGAATGTGATTAAAAGCCTCACTTCTCGCCGATTCTGGTAAATCTGGGTTTAATCTTTTTAAAGATTCTTTTAGTTGATTTTCCAATATCACAGAATCAAAACCTTCTCTTTGAGGATTTGCTGAATATGGAGCGATATCTGGACCATAAAAATATTCATAACCTTGCTTTACAAGAAGGCCTATAAGATTTTGTTCGATGTGTGATTCTGTTAAATTCATAAAAACGGAAAGTAAATTTTAAATTAGATCTTTAATCCAAACCTCAACCTGATTACTAATTATTACTCAGTTTCTTAATTTCTCAATAATTATTTCTGGTAAAACCCCTTCATAATCTGCTTTTCACTTTATATAGAGCTCATATAGGTCTAAGATTCATTTATATTTTATTTGATTACAATCAAAAGCAGACTTTTTTGATAAAATATTGTTTGATTCTGTAGGTTCTACTATTACTAAACATTCCTTATTAAATCAACTTTTCTCATAATATTTTATTCTTTTCTCAATTTGACTAGTAGATACAGGTAAAACTAAAACAGGGGAATTATTTATATCTTTATTTATTATAACAAAATAATGTGGGGTATATTCTGATACCTCCACATCTTTAAAGTAAAAAACCATTCCGGGTTTTAATTCATTTATAAAATCTTTTTCTGTTTCAAACATATCTATAAATTATGAAAATAATCTATAGAAATTATAATTTTCCTTGAAAATATCTTTAGATATTTCTAAGTGTTCTTCATCTATATCAAATATCTGATTTTGTGCAGGAGTATTTTCAAAAAAATCAAGATAGTCCATTTGAGCCTGTATAATTTCTCAAGATTCCAGTTTATGTTTAAATTTGGTCCACTCTGGATAATAATGAGTAAAGTCGACTAAATTAAAACTATTATTATTTCAAAATTTTTCATATACTTGAGTCAATACTTCTATATTTGAATCAGAAAATTGAAGTAAGTCTATTTCCTTTCTTGATCTAATTTTATTTTGAAATTTTTGAAGGTATGTATTTATATAAGTATTTGCATTTTTAGGTAAAAAAGTCTCATTTTTATCACAAATATTTTTAATTCAACTTGCAACTGGTCAAAGCTTCATGGCAAAATAAGTATCTCAAACTATAAGTTTTCAATACTTTCTCAAGTGTAATCTATCAGCAATCCAAACAAGTTTTAGTATTTTTAATTTATCTATTGCAACTCATGTTTTTTCTTGTTCTTTTTTTGCAAAAAAATTGATAACTTGAACTCATTTTTTTAGATTGAATTCCATAAGTAGTTTTTATTAATTATAAGTTATATAAGTATTATATGTTTTTTATTATTTTTTGCAAAAAATTTATGATGATGTACAAGTAGATTTCAATATATTAAAATGTTCAGGAAAAACAGATTCCATCATTTCAAGTAAATATTTTACATTTTTTTGTGTTTCTCAAATTAATGATAAATCAAATCATTTTCAGGTAATATGCGATTGATCATTTGTAAATTTATAAATTGCTGTTTTTTTAATATCATCAAATGACAAGGTTTTTAATTTTACAAAAGAAGAATCAGAGCTTGGAACTCTAAACATCAAAAAAGTTTCTAAAACTTTTCTAGCAATATTTGGAATATGATAAACACTTGCTAAAGTTCAATCTGTTTCAAATTCAAGTAATACTTTACATAAATAATGATATTCGCTTTCATGATTACATAATAAAGGATCTAACTTTTTTATTTCAGCAAATCTATCATTTCAGTTAAATCAATTATTTATCATATAGTATGGTTTTTGAGGTTTTTTTTCAAAATAATTTATCCAATTTAGTAACAACCTTAGAAAATCAAAATTATGAGTAAATAAAAATACTTGCATTGAATCTTCTACACTATTTTTTAAAAATGAAAAAGCTTGAAATAATGAATTAGAATCGAGACTTGAAATTGGATCATCAACTACAATAATTCAAGTTTGTTTATTAAAATCTTGATCTTGCAGATGTACAGTAAAATGAATAAATGCAATTGCTGTTTTCTCTCATTCACTTAAGTTTTTTGCCAGTTTTCAACTCCTTTTGATAATATATCAACCAGCAGGAGCTACTTCAAAAATTAATTCTTTTCTTCAAAGGAAAGTTTCTAACATGGTTGTTAATATTTCACTTGCTTTGTGTTGAGAAGAAATAGTTGCTTTATCAGATGATATTTTAGTATTTAATTTTCAAATTCCGGTATTTATTTTTATAATTTCAGAATCAATCTCAAAAATTATTTTCTCTAATCATTTCACATCATCATAAATTTCACTTAAATAATGATTTAATAAATTTTCATAAGCTTTATCTTTTTGAGTTTGAAAAGTTTTTGTTTTATTTTGATGTTTTTCTATAGTTTCATTCAAAGAAATTATAGAATTAGAAAAAGTATTTTTTAATGTTCTTGAAAAATTTAATTTCTCTGTTGTTTTATTTCTTTTTTTTTCTAACTGTTTTATTAAAGTTGATAACTCTAATAATAAGTTCTTTTTTTCTTTATTAAAACCTATTAATTTTGAAAAATATTCAGTTTGTAATTCTTCATAAAATAGTGCTTTATTTGGAAGTTCTAAAATATTCAGTTCATCTGTTTTTAAAGAAATTTCACTTATTTTTTGATTTATTTTTTCTTTTAGGATTTTATCAGCATCATTAAAATGATTTAATAATGATTTAATTCTTTCTTCTGGTAATAATTGTCAACAAAACTCACAATTTTCACTTTTATGCTCATTATGTAATTCAATACCTTTTTCGACCCAATCAGAAATATCATTATTATCTTTTAGTCTATCAATAGTTATACTTTCAATAGTCTCTTGTGAAATGTTTATAACATCATCATATAAATTCTCTAAATCAATATCATAAGTCAATTTACCTATATCTTCTTTTTGTTCTTGTTTTAAAATTAATCAATTTTCTTGAAGTTTAATATCATCTAATATAATTTTTGATTTTAATAATCAAAAATCTCTTTCAGCTTCAGGTTTTCTATAGGTTCTTGTTGAAAATCAGAAAGTATTTGCTCATATAATTTTAGCAACATCTGTAAAGTTTTTATCTTTTTGTTTAGTTTTAATTTCTTTTAAGTCTATTTTTTCTTTGTAAGTTTTATTTAATCATGCTAAAATTATTTCATTTGCATCTATCTCTTCTTTTAATTTCTTATTTTCTTCTCATAAAATAAATATAGGCTTTGTTTTTGTTCAAACAATATCAATATTATGCTCAATATATTCTTGATTAAAAACTCTGATTTTTGTAGAAAAAACATTTCAATTTTTTAAAATAGAACCATCTTCTAATTCAATTTCGTACTCTAAATCTGGAAATATAGAAATTCATCAAGTTTCTAGTCATGAAAAAAGTTTTGTTAAAGTAGTTTTTCAACTTCAATTCCATCAATAAAAAATATTGTACTGTTTAAAGTCTAATAATTCACTTGAAATCCATTTATAATCAGAAAAAATACCTAAATTCTTAACTTTCTTAATGTTTTTAATTTTCATTTTCTATATATTAAAATCTAAACTACCCTAACCTCACCCCTCATCAACCTCGGCAATAATTCATCTCTTGTTTTAGAAAGAGTTTGAATTTCTTCGCTATTTATTCTTATTTTTAAGAACAAAGGTTGGATTATTTCATTAATTTTTTCAAGTATTTCAATATTTGGAATAATAACAGGAATTGAATTCATATTCGTTTGATTTATTTTTAGTTGTACAGCTCAATTTACATATGGTGCAATATCTGTATTATCTAATATTATTTTTATTAGTTCTGTTGAAAATCAATTTTTTCCTTGTAAAACATGAGAATGATTATTAACCCATATTTTTCACCAAACATATTGAGTAAAAGGCTTTCAATTCTCCTTTATAACAGATCAATCTTCTCATAATAAAGTATAAATTCAATCAAAAATATAGTTATTTACAAAATCATTTATTCCAGTTGCTCCATAGTAGGGATAAATTCATTTTTCTCTTTTATCACTTGAAATTGGGATTCTTTGAGCATCATAATTATCAATAATTTCCCCCAACTTCCCAACTCTCCACCCCTCAGACAACTCATCCTCCACTCTATACTTCCCAAACCACTCTTGAAATATAGTCTGGGCCGTTTTTTCTAGTGTTTCATTCTGTTCTCTTAATAATTCTATTTTATCATCAAAAGATGAGAGGATTGAGGCGATGGCTTGTTGTTCTTTTATATCTTCAGGTATAACAATTTTTATATTTTCAAAAGTAGATTTATTTAAAATTGGCATTGTAGATCATCAATCAGCGAGAGATTTTAAAATTGAATAAGAATTTTTTAATTTATAGTAAATAAAATCATTGTGGTTATTTTCATTTATTATTAAAGAATTAATTTGTTGATTTGTTAAACTATCACTTGAATTTATTACAACTTTTCACATATCAGATCAAATACAAGTGATAATTATCGATTTTTTTGGAACAATCATTTTTTGAAATCTTTTTTTTCAAATCTCAGAAATTTGTCTTGTTGTATTTGAAAGAAATTTAGAATCAGTTATAAAATCAGTTGGTGTAATAAAATTTAATAAATTTCACCAATCCTCAGGGTTGTCTCTTGATGGGGTTTTTCAAGTTATAACTTTTCAAACCTCTCATAAAGTTGTTTCAATCCATCATTCTGGAATATTTGTATTTTGTGTTTGTGTTGGCATTTTATTTTTGGTTAATAACTTGAATTGGTATTGGTTGATTATTAGAAGCTCTTTGTATTATATCTTTTATCATTTCTTCTTTAATCGTATCTTTTGCACAGGCCCAAGGTTCATATATGCACATTGTAGCTGGTAATCATCTTATCAGTATTATCTGCCAATTATTATATATAAAATATCACGATAATAATAAAGCAATAATTGGTACAATAGAAATTGTTCTTAGAAACCATCAAAGTGCCTTTTTTTTGGTGTAAACATAAGTATCTCAAGTTCTCCATGTAAATGCAGTAATAGTAAAAGTGATCAATACTGATCATTTTAGAGTTAACCATAACATTCTTAATAGCCATTTCATAAATTTATCAAATTCTTTATTATTCATAGTATTTTTCTTGTATTTTCACATAAATTGATTTAATGATTATTTACTTCTCATATTTCAATAACGGGAATTTTTCATTTTTCGAAATAGACATGATTAGAAACAGACTTAGCCATAGTTCTTTCTTGAATATCAATGTTATCACTATTAAAATAATATATCACTCATAATATTATATATAAAAATATTAGAATTCCCCATGTTATCAAGGTTGTAATGCTATCAGGAAATTCAAATAGTTTATTAGTCCAGTCAAACATTTTTACTATTGGCATTGCTATAAATAAAGGAATAGCAATAAGTATTATTATACCTAAAATTTTAAAAAACCAATATACTGAACCCTCTACAATATCTGATGCAATAATTATGCCTCATCATACAATCAGAGTACTAATAATTCATAAAGTAAAATTTTTCATATTTAGTATAATTAAGGTTTTAATTTCTTTTTTTCCTCACTTTTTAATCTTTTCTGAGCTTCTTTTATAGCTTCTGCTTTAGGTAGATTTTCTGGCATAGTTCCTCAGAGTTTTTTTATTGTTCCTCTCACTTCTTTTCAGACTTCAAGATGAGCTTTATTTGCTTGGAATTGTCATTTCACAGAATCTCTTTTTAATTTTGCTTCAGCTTGTGTTGCACGGAATAGGTTAGCTGCTAATTCTTCACTTCACATATGGTCAAGTATTTTTTCTGTTGATTTAAGTTTTTTCTTGGTATGAATATCTCTAGTCCTTAATCCTCAATATAATCACATATATCAATAATCTGTAAAATCTCAATAATTCCATACTCAAACTTCTTTTGCAGTTTGAGCTAGTTTCTTATTATGTTCAGTCATTTCATTCCTAAGATACAATCTTTTTTGATCTTCTAAAAAAACTTCGTTAACTTCTTGTTTTCTTGTTTGTATAGCAAAATAAGTTTGTCACATTGCAACTATTTCTTTTGATGGGTCTGCGTTTTGAATTATAAGATAACAAGCATAACGAGATAATTTGTAGTCTGAAATTTCTCTTTTTGCTCAAGATCAAATTATAACCATTTCGCTCACTTCGGCGAAATGGTCTTTTACCTTCTGTGAGCTATTCTTGCAAGATTCTTTTGCTTTTTCTACTACTGGTAAAAATTTATTATATTCTGTATATTCTAAGCTTTTATATAAGTCACGAGCACTCCAAAATTCCTGTCAGTGTTCATTTATTTTCTTAATTTTTTCAAAAGTACTTATTTCCATATTATTTAAGTTTTAAATATTAAACCCTATCTTAGCTAACTGGGCCTTAATTTCTTCGTCAAGTTCCTTTTCTTTTTTCATTTGCTCTGCTAAAGTCTTAGTAAGTTCATTCATTTTAACTTCAAAGGAAATTCAATCATCTATGGCATCTGTTATCCCTACATATCTTCATGGAGTAAGCACAAAAGAGTGTTTTTCAATATCTGCCAGATTTGCAGATTTACAAAAACCTTTTATATCCTCATAATTAGTATTCTTTCTCCAATTATGATATGTTGAAGTAATTTTTAACATATCTTCTTCTGTAAAATCTCTATGCACTCTATCTTTCAAAAATCCCATTTCTGAAGCATCAATAAAAAGAGTTTCTTTATTTCTTAAGTTTCTTTCTCTTCTAAGGAACCAAATACAAGCTGGAATTCAGGTATTATAGAACAGTTGCTTTGGTAAGGCTACTATACAATCAACCATATCTTTTAATATAAATTCTTTCCTTATATCTCATTCTCAAGTTGTATTAGAAGAAAGTGAACCATTAGCTAGAACTGTTGCCATTACTCAATGGGGTGCAAGATGGTACAGCATATGTTGCATCCATGCAAAATTAGCATTTCCAGCTGGTGGTATTCAATATTTCCACCTAGCATCTTCTTGTAATATTTCTTGTCCCCAGTCTGATTGATTAAATGGAGGATTAGCTAGTACAAAATCTGCTTTCAAATCGGGATGCATATCTTTTAAGAAACTTCACTCTGTATTCCATGTTACAAATTGCGAATTAATATTTCTTATTGCAAGGTTCATCTTAGATAGCTTCCATGTGGTCTGATTTGATTCTTGACCATATATGGTAATGTCTTTTATACTACCCTGATGTTCTTCTACGAATTTTTCACTCATAACAAACATTCATCCACTACCACAAGCTGGATCATATACTCTTCATTTATAAGGCTCAATCATCTCAACCATTAGTTTTACAATTGATTTTGGAGTATAAAATTGTCCTCACTTCTTTCATTCAGCATTTGCAAATTCTCCGAGGAAATACTCATAAACCCTACCAAAAAGATCTTTTGAATTATGGCTTGTTGCTTTAAGTTCAGTATTTGATATTAGATCTATCAGTTCTCAAAGAGATGTTTTGTCTAGATTTGGCTTTCAGAATACTTTTGGTAGTACATTTCTAAGTTCTGGATTTTCTTTTTCTATTGCCTCCATAGCATCATCTAGTTCTTGTCATATAGTAGGCAATTTGGCTTTTGCTTGTAAACTCTTCCATCTAGCTTGTTCAGGCACGAAGAAGATATTATCAGCCTTATATTCATCTCTATCTTCAGGATCACTATATTCATCTGTTTCTAATATGTCATATTTTTCTTGGAATGATTCTGATATATATTTCAGAAATATAAGTCCTAGAGCCACATTCTTGTACTCTGCGGCATCTATATTTTTACGGAGTTTATCAGCCGCCTTGAATAGTTGTGCTTCAAAGTTTGAGTTATTTTCTTTTGCCATTTTGTTAGTTTAATTGGGTTATTTATTAATTGATGATATCATATCCTTTTTTTTCCAAAATACAATTTTTATTTCCCCCAAACTTCCCCTTGCATTTTCTCAAAAAATAAATAGTATTAGTATACAAATGTTTACTAATACTATTTTTATGAACACAGATAAAAAATATGGTGAGAAAATTAAGGTGATAACTGATTACATTAAAAATTGATGAGCTATTAATTCACTAGATCAAGTTGCAAATCTCTTGGGTTACACTAATCGTTCGGGGGCTAGGAAATTTCTGGAGAAGCTTGTTAAAAATGGGCTTTTTGAGGTTAGAAATAGGAAATATTATCCGACTAGTTTGATTAGTTGATTGCCATTTTTTGAATTTGTGAGGGCGGGATTGCCTTTTACTCCAGAGAATAACGAGGCTCATACTACTATTGAAATTGATAAATTTTTGGTGGAGCATCCGTCTTCTACTTTTTTGGTGAAGGTAAAGTGAGATTCGATGAAGGATGCTGGGATTATGGAGTGAGATATAGTGGTTGTGGATAAGTCTAGAAATGTGAAAAATGGGGATATTATAATAGCGTCTTTTGAGTGAGATGTGACTATTAAATATTATAAAAAAGAAAAATGAGCAGTGTTTTTAATTCCGGCAAATGTTAATTTTAAGCCAATTATTATTAATACAAACGCAGAGATTTTAGGTGTAGTTGTCTGAACAATTAGAAAATATAATTAGAAATTTATGATGACATTTAAACAATCAAAAATTGCTTATGCGCACATTGATTGTAATTCGTTTTTTGTTAGTTGTGAAGTCTTTAGAAACCCTGCGCTTAAGGGGAAATTTGTGTGTGTCTGAGACCAGATAAGTATTGCGTGTAGTTATGAGGCGAAAAAATATTGAATAAAAACATGAACTCCTATTTGGGAAGCTGAAAGAATTTTATGAAATAGGTTGATTAAAATTTTACCAGACCATAGTTTCTATACTCAAATGTCGAATAAGCTAATGGATTATATGAGGAGTTTGGTTTGAAGTGTTGAGGTTTTTTCTATTGATGAATTTTTCGCTGATTTGACGAATATCTGAGACAAAGAAACTCAGTGAAATTATTTAATTCTTGCCGAGAAAATTAAAAGTGATATTTATAAAAATGTCGGATTGCCAGTTTCGGTTTGAATTTCTAATACCAGAATTAAGGCAAAAATTTTTTCTGATATTAATAAGCCATATTGATCTTTTGTGAGTTTTAACAAGGAAAATACCGAGAGTTTATTTAAGAAATTGCCAGTCAGAGATATTCCCTACATTGCCAAGTGAAATTCTGAAAAGTTAGGTCTTTGAATAAAGACTGTATATGATTTTTATGCGATGGAATGAATGAAAGTAAGAGAAATTTTATGAAAACCCTGATTAACCCTTTGGCTAGAATTACACGGAGTTGATGTATGGAAAGGTAATGATACAGCAAGAAAAAGAAAAAGTCTAGTTTGTAGTCGCTCTTTTAATCATGATATGACAACACAGTATTCCAGATTATGGAGGCATTTACTCGAGAATTTAGAGAGAGCTTATTTTACTCTTATTACAGAAAAACAAGAAGTCAGGACTATTTGAATTTTTCTAAAAGATGAGGAATTTCAGATTTATTCTCTTACAAAAGATTTATGAATTCACACTATTGATAGAGCTATTATTACAAATGGAATAAGGGATTTATTTGACAGTCTATTTCAAGCCGGAATTATATACAGAACCACCGGAATTGAGTTTTTTGAACTACAGCCCTACACCCCAAAACAAATTTCCCTATTTGATATTACCAATAAAAAACACACTCTAAACGAAAAAGTAAGCGAAGTTATTCTATGACTAAAAAGAAGATACTGAGACCAAATTATCCACACATGATTTAAAAATATTCATAAAGAGAAAAGAGAAGAATTGGAGATATTGTATGAGGTGAGTTAAAAAAATATCTCTCACGCAGGTGAGAGATATTTTTTCTTCTGTATCCAAACTATCTATAATCTCATACAAAATCTTTTCAGACAAATCCAGTTCAGCCA
>JBAZVA010000041.1:0-11887 GCA_041661165.1 Candidatus Woesearchaeota archaeon
TGTTATACGTACACCCACCAGAGAAAACCACAGGAACTTTTTTCTTTATTCGTTTAATATAATTTTCTGCAATCATAAATAATCCTTTCGCAACATACAATTGTGCAGTTGCTGCAAGTCGCGATTCATTTTTATCAGAATTATTTTTATTCAAATTGTCATAAATAAACTTGAAAAGAAAAGTCGTCATAAGAACGCCATCTTTAATTACAGGTTCAACATCAAAAGGAACAGTTGATTTTGCTTCAAGTATCATGGCCCCCCTTCCTTCATAAGTCATAGAATCATAAAATCCAAGCATAAAAGATACAGAATCAAAAATTCTACCTGTCGAAGAAGTCAAAGGACAATTTATTTTAGAAATCAGTTGTTTGTCTAGCAAATTAAATTTTTTCGTATCAACATATTTCAACATAAATTTTTCAAAATCTTTCTTAGAAAGAACTTTTTTCATAATAGAAAAAATCATCCGTGAGGGATCTTTGTTTGCTAAATCACCCCCTATCTGTTCGTGCTCTTCTAAATGACCTATTCTTTTATTATTATAAAACACTTCCCCTCCCCAAATATTACTATCTTCTCCAAATCCAAGGCCGTCGCACACAATAGATACAAAATCAGACAAATCATGTTCGAGTGAAACAGAATAAGCGTGAGATAAATGATGTTGTATTTTAACAAAAGAAATATTATTCTCTTTTGCAAACTCTTCTGCAAATTTAGAAGAATTGTAAGTAGGGTGCAAATCACATAAAACAACATCTGGTTTCACATTCAACATTTTCAAAAAAATCAAAATTGTTTTTTTAAAATTAATATAAGAATCGTAGTTACTTAATGTTCCAAGATATTGTGACTGATATATTTTCCCATCGACATATAAAGAAATTACATTATGCATTTCCGCACCTAGTGCAAGAATAACGTCATTTGTTTTTTTATTTAACTTCACATTTGATGTTTTATTTGAGTTTTTAAAATTCTTGAAATTTTTCACAATTACAGGAGAAGGAACAAATCCCCTAGATCTTCTAAGAAACAAAGAATTATCATCAATAACTTTTATCACACTATCATCTATTCTATTTATTATTTTTCTGTCATGCGCAAGAACATATTTTGAAAACTGCTGGTCTTTCTCAAATGTTATCGGTTGATCCGGATAATTAGAAGAAGTACAAACAAGTGGTTCGTCCAAATATTCAAAAAGTAAGTAATGTAATCCTGAATAAGGTAACATAATACCAAGTGAATCAAGTTCTGAAACACAATTTAAAATCACATTATTTTTTAATTCGTTTTTTTTATTAAGCACTAGAATAGGTCTCTTACTTGATTCTAAAATATCTTTTTCGACATCAGACAAAACAACATACTTTTTTGCCATATTAAAATCTTTTACCATTAAAGCATAAGGCTTATTTTGCCTTCCGGTAATTTTTCTTAAATTATTTGCAAATTTAGTAAGACAAACAAGATGAAATCCACCAATTCCTTTTATAGCGACAATTTCTCCTTTTTTTAATAAATTCACCACATCAACAATTAATTTAGATGAATCAAAATAATCAGAAATAATTTTTCCCTCATTATAGAATTTCAACTTAGGACCACAATTATTACAGCAAATGGTCTGTGCATGATATCTTCTATTTTTTAAATCAGAATACTCTTTTTTACACTCACTACACATTTCAAATTCCGACATAGAAGTATTTATTCGGTCATACGGACTTTTGAATGCTATAGAAAATCTTGGACCACAATTAGTACAAGAAATAAAAGGATGATGATAAAATCGCTTATTATTTTCATCTAAAAATTCTTTCAAACAATCTTCGCACATAAAAATATCTGAAGGAATTTCACTATACCCAGTTCCAGAACTTTCAAGAATTAAAAATTTAGAAAATTTTTTATTTTCAATTTTAGAAACTACAACAGAATCAATTCTAGATAATTTAGGAGATCTCTTTAAAATGTCAAGCATTTCAGTTTTATCATTTGTGACAATTTCAACACCATCACCCACATTTTTCACAGTGCCAAATATTTTTCGTTTATTTGCCTCGTTACAGACAAATGGCCTAAACCCTACTCCCTGAACAACCCCAGTTACTTTAATTATATATGTCATTTTCTTATATGTCCTTTTTTATACATTATTTTTAAGAATCATCTTAATTTTACTTTTCGCATCATCAAAGTCCATCTTTTGTGGAACACCAATTATTTTGACATCCTTAATTTGCCCTGTCCCTTTTAGAATCTTAAGAAATGTAGATAAATCAAAATCATGAACAGTCACAGTTTTCGTTTGACAAAAATCATCAATATTTGTTATTAGAATTACGTCCTTTAAACCTTTCACAACATCAAGTATGAAAAAATCATCTGATAAATGCGATAAAACATCATCCGGCTTATCACACATAATAAAATCCATCTCGCCCAACTCATCTTTTAACTTTACAGCAACAATTTTTGCAAGAGAATCTTCTTTAACATCCAAATTTCCAAAAACAAGCACAGTTTTTTTTATAAAATTTTGTTTCATAATCTAATCTCCATAAAATAGACTACACATACTATCTTATTACAATGTCTATTTTAAAATATTCCCATATAAAGACGTCTCAATAGTTTATACCGGCAAGCAGACTCGTATGCAGATTTGTGTTCCAGTTCCAATTGATGCTATAATTGGCACAATTATTAACATCATAAGTCTGGGCCGGTATAAAAACCAAAAACAAACATACTACACTCCAGAACACAGTAATATCTACAAAAGAGTAACACTAGGTTTATAAATAATATTAATTAAATATACTATATTGCAATACAAAAAGAGGGAAGGGACTTAGGATGACTTATAGTGACGATTTATACGCTATTTCTTATGACAAATTTAAAGAGTTAGTAAATAAGTTATGCAAAAACACATCCGTTTTTGGCCCAAAACTAAAAAAAATCACTTCTTTTGAAAAAATCAAAAACGCAAATGAACTATCATTAGACAAAGCATCAGACTTTCCATTAAAATATTTATTTTTCTCCGATAACGAAATACTATTCGAATTTAATGGTCAAGAAATAAAAATACCAAAGATAAATTCAGAAGAAAAAGTAATAATTGGTGCAAGACGTTGTGATTTAAATTCTATAACAAAACAAGATAAAGCATTTAATAACAAATTCGTTGATGAATATTATAATAAAAGAAGAGAAAATACTACTTTTATCGGACTTCATTGCGTTAATGGAATGGACGAACACTGTTTCTGTGAATCTCTAACGGATAAAGATTCAAAAGAGTTATTCGACATCATGTTATATCCGAGATCAGATCACTATCTTGTCGAAGTCGGTTCAAAAAAAGGAGAAGAATTATTACAAAAATACAAAGATTTCTTTGAGAAATCAAGTTACAAATTAAAACCAGAAGATAAAATAATGAATACAAATAGATTAAAAACTACAAACATTGCGCCACTATTTACAAACAAAGGTTGGGAAGATTTAGCAAAGAAATGCACATCTTGCGGTGCCTGCAATTTAATGTGTCCTTCTTGTTATTGTTTTGACATTTTAGATACCGTAAATTTTGATTTAAAATCAGGAACAAGAATTAGAAAACCAGCTTCATGCCAGATGCGTTGTTTTACAAGGCTTGCAGGCGAAGGTCACTTTAGAGATAAAAAGCTTGAAAGATACAAACATAGAATTTACCATCAATTACAGCACTTTAGCGAGCGACACGGAACAAATTTATGCACAGGTTGTGGTAGATGTATAAGACACTGTCCTAATAAAATTGAATTTGTCAATAAAATAAATGAAATGTCAGGTGCTAAATAATGGCAAATGAAGAAAAAATAAAAGAAATAATAAAAAATAATTGCTACGTGCCAACTAAAGCAAAAATACTTGAAAGAGTTCAAGAATCTCCTGACACTTTTACAATCAAAATTGATTTTAAATGCAATCATCCTGTTTCAGGTTTTGTAATGTTATCAATTCCAGGAATCGGAGAATGTCCTATTTCTATTTGTTCTTTTTCAAACGAATATCTGAAATTAAATATTCGTGAAGTAGGAAATATGACAAGACATCTTTCAAAATTACAAGTAGGGGAAACTGTTTTAGTAAGAGGCCCTTACGGAAAAGGTTATCCACTAGAAAATTTGAAAGGTAACAATCTAATAATAGTCGGTGGAGGATGCGGCGTAGCACCCCTGAAAGGAATTATTGAATATGTTGAAACAAAAAGAAGTGATTTCAAAAATGTTCACTTAGTATTTGGTTTTAGAACTCCTAAAGATATTTTGTTCAAAAAAGAAATGGAAGAATGGAAAAACAAATACGATCTTCTTTTAACTGTTGATAAAAACGATGAAACTCCTAAAGAATCAAACAACAAAGAAATTAAACAAAGAGAAGCATGTTACACAGGAAATGTTGGTTTCGTGACAAACGCATTAAAAGATAAAAACATCTCAAACGAAAACACAATTGCATTTCTTTGCGGACCGCCAATCATGATAAAATTTGTAATCCAAATATTAAAAGAAAAAGGTTTTCACAAAGATCAGATTTATTTGAGTGCAGAAAGATTGATGAACTGCGGAGTAGGAATCTGCGGACATTGTATGATTCATGGAAAATATACTTGCCTTGACGGTCCTGTATTTAGATATGACGAACTTGAGGGAATAGAAAATGACTAACAACAATGAAACCAAAAAAGACGTTGCAGAAGAAAAAAGCAACGGAAAACCAAATGTAGGTTTTTATGCTCTTACAGGTTGTCAAGGTTGTCTTTTATCCATCATATTCAATGAAGATGATATTTTAGACATAGTTAATGCAATAAATATCAAATCATTCCCATTCATTTCAGAATTAAAAGTTGAACCAGAAAGTTTTGATGTAATTTTCATGGAAGGTTTAGTTGCAGACAATCACGATGTCGAAACACTAAAAAGATTAAGAGAAAAAACAAAAATACTAATAGGTATAGGGGCATGTGCTTGTACTGGCGGAGTAGGATTTTATAGAAATTATATTCCAAGAGCAAATTATGAATATCTTACTTACAATAAAGAAGAATTAATTAAAGACAGACAACCAATGCCTTTAGATTCTTTTGTAAAAGTAGATTTATTTATTCCGGGCTGCCCCCCAGAAAAAGAAGATGTTAAAAGATTCATTAAAAATTTGCTTTTAGACAAAAGACCGGTTGATAACAATAAACCTGTTTGCTACGAATGTAAATTAAATAAAAACAAATGCTTACTTTTAGACGGAAAACCGTGCCTTGGAACATTTACTGCGGGCGGTTGTAATAGTGTTTGCGTAAATGGCGGAATGGAATGTTGGGGCTGCCGTGGACCAACAACAAATATAGAATTAGATATTAACGACCCGGAAATGTTTAACATTTGGAAATGCGATAAAGAACTTGTAAAAGATAGACTTAAAACTTTCGCAGGATTAAAATTCAAAACAGTATCAGGAGAAATAAAAAATGACTCGAACTATTGAACTAGAAAACATCACAAAAATTGAAGGACATGCTAAACTCACACTTAAAGTAAATACAAATAACGAAATTGAAAAATGCGAACTTGAATCAATAGAAGGTTCAAGATATTTCGAAGGAATGCTAAAAGGAAGAAGATACAACGAAGCAACTGAAATTACTTCAAGAATTTGTGGAATTTGTTCTGGTGCACATATTATTGCATCAATTCAAGCAATGGAAAATGCTCTTGGTTTTGTTGCAAGTAAAGAATTAAAAGATTTACGAGAATTATTTACAATGGGAGAACGTATCAGAAGTCACGTTACTCATCTTCACTTTCTATCTTTACCGGATTTTTTTAATGTCGCAAACGGAATTGAACTTACAAAAACTCATAAAATGGAAGTTGTTCGTGCACTAAAATTAATGAAACTAGGAAACGATATGATGACAATTCTTGGCGGACGAGATCTTCATGCAGTAAGTATGCAGGTTGGTGGAGCATTAAAAATTCCAACAAGAGAAGAATTAGACGACTTGAAGAAAAGATTACAAAATGTAATGCCGGATGCAATAGAAATAGTAAAATTGTTTGAATCGCTCGATTATCCAGTATTTGAAAACAAAGCAGAAAACTTTTCATTAAAAGAAGAGGGAAAATTTCCATTAATTTCAGGTTCAATTGTTTCAGAAAATATAAATTTTCCGCAAAATGATTATTATAAATTCATAAATGAATATCATGAATCAAGAAGCACTTGTAATTTCGCAGTAAAAGAAGGAAAATCTATTATTACCGGAGCACTTGCAACACTAAATCACAATTATAAAAATTTGACCGGTGAAGCAAAAAAATTAGTAGACGCAAGTAAAATTAAATTACCATCATACAATCCATTCCATAATCTGTATGCACAAGCAGTAGAAAATTTATTTTTCATTGAACGTTCAATTAAACTTTGTGATGGAAATTATGAAAATGCAAAATTCCAAAATATAAATATTAAAGCAGGCAGAGGAATTAGCGTAATTGAAGCACCAAGAGGATTTTTACTTCATGATTATGAACTTGATTCTAACGGAAAAATTTTAAAAGCAAACATTGTAACTCCGACAGCCCACAATTTAAAATTCATGGAAGAATGTGTTAAAAAATTCTTACCGCAAATTCTTAACTTAGAAAATGACGAAATTGTTCTAAAGATTGAAATGTTAATCAGAGCATTCGACCCGTGCTTTAGTTGCTCAAGCCATTTCTTAGAAGTAAAATGGGAATAGTTTTCTTAGTATAAGTGTGTCCGAAAAGTCTAGCAGCCTTGATAGGTATAGCATAAATATCGGTACCGAATACTTTACTTAATTCTATTACAAAATTAATTAGAAATACAATCTGCTTGCTGCTAACGACTTCGGACACACTTTTGCACCATATAAAACCCCCAAAACACATATAAATCCCAAATTAGCCTGTTTTGTTATGAGCCACGAACACTTAATCTGTAAAGAAATCATACAAAAGGCAAATAGCCTAGGAAAAGTTAAAAAGATATTAGTAGACTGCGGCGCACTCGCACATTTACCTGCAGACGAACTAAAGCACGCACTAGAACACCAATGCAAATTCGACATTGAAGTAAATGAAACTCCCGCAAAAGTTATCTGCGAAGATTGCGGATACACAGGAATTCCAAAAATTCTTGAACACTCACATGACCTTACATTATACGAATGTCCAAAATGTGGTTCCGTTCCAGAAATTGTTGAAGGAGATCAGATATTCTTAAAATCCGTTGACGTTGATTAACATGAAAAATTTACCTGCACGCAAAACAGTATGCAGCAATTTAATTTGTTCTTTAGAATAGATAATTAAATTGGGACAATTATTAGCAATACATTGAAGGCAGGTAAAAATTTTTTAAAAAAAGACAAGAAGGGGAAAGAATTGGCAAAAGAAGAAACAGAAAAAGATTCAAAAATCAAAGAAACAAAAGATACAGAAAGAAAAACGGAAAACACAAATAAAAAGCTAAAAGTAGGCGTATTCTCATTCACATCTTGCTCCGGTTGCCAACTTATCGTGATTAACGCAAGAGATTTGTTCGGTGACGTTTTCGAGCTTGTTGAACTTCTACATCTTCCACTCATACAAGAAAATAAAGACAAAGAAGATACTACATACGATATTGTATTCATAGAAGGAGCAGTCACAAAAGAAGAGCAAATGGAAAAATTGATGAGACTAAGAAACAAAACAAAATATCTCGTTGCTTTTGGAACGTGCGCAACTTTCGGTGGAGTTTGTTCTATAAAAGACTTAAACACAAATGTAAAAGAAACAAAAGCATACAAAGACTTCTCGTTTTTAGATGAAATGGATGTATTTGGAATTGACAAATATGTTAAAGTGGATTATTATATTCGTGGATGCCCTCCGATAAAAGACGATTTTCTAAAATTAGTGATTTCATTATCGCAAGATAAAATTCCTGAAAAATATGATAATCCAGTTTGCATTGAATGTAGAAAAAATAAAAATCCGTGTTTACTTGCAAAGAAATTACCTTGCTTTGGCCCAGTAACTTACGGAGGATGCAATGCACTTTGCACATCAAAAGGAATCGCATGCTACGGATGTAGGGGCCCGGTTTCATCACCAAACGTAGATAGATTAGTGAAAATGTTTAAACTTCAAGGAATCAGTAACAATAAAATAAAAGATATGTTCATGACTTTTGCAGGAACAACAAAAGGATACCAGGATTATTTTTCAAACAAAGATTTATTTCAACCTGGAGAATGAGGTGCATCATGACAGAAACAATTAATCTAGATTACATAACAAAAATTGAAGGACATGCTAAATTGCAAGTCATCCTAAAAAAAGGAAAAGTAGAAGATGTAAACTTAGAAGTTTTCGAAGGCGCAAGATTCTTTGAAGGTTTAGTTACAGGAATGCCAATATCGAGAGTTCCTGTTGTCACATCAAGAATTTGCGGAGTTTGCAGTTACGCACACATGATAGCATCCTGCATGGCAATAGAAAATGCATATAATGTAAAAGTTACAGAGCAAACAATAAAACTTAGAAAATTATTAATACTCGCATCAAGCATTCAAAGTCACGTTATTCATATATTTTTTATGGCGCTTCCTGATTATTACGGATATGACGGAGCAGTTACACTTGCAAAAAAGAAACCGGAAATGATAAAATTAGCTCTAAAAATTAAACAATTAGTGAATGACATTTTAATAGTAGTTAGCGGAAGAGAAATCCACGCAGTAACTGCAACACTTGGAGGATTTGAAAAACTTCCAAAACAAGAAGAGCTAGACAATTTATGCAAACAATTAAAAGAGTACGAACAAGAAATGCTAGATGAATTTTTAAAGATATTTCCAAAACTAGAAAAATCAGATTTTGAAACTGATTGTGACTTCATTTCATTATCAGGAGAGTTTTATGCAAATATTGTAAACGAAAATAAAGATAAAATATTAAGTTTGACGGGTGACGAATTTGTTATTGAAGATTATAAAGAACATCTAAAAGAATATATTAAAGAATATTCTTCCGCCAAGTTTATCAAAATGCACGATAAGACTATCATGACATCTTCACTCGCAAGAATAAATCACTATCACACTAGATTAAGTAAAAAAGCAAAGATATTGCTTGACGCAATAGGACTTTCAATACCAAACAAAAGCCCAATAAATAATAATTTGTGCCAGGCGGTTGAAATAATTCACTTTTACAATGCGTGTGTTGCAATATTAGAGTCACTTAAAATTGTTGAAGAAAGACCAGTCGAAGTGAAAGTAACTGGCCCCGCAGTAGGTCTTGCCGCAGTAGACGTTCCAAGAGGAATTTTATTTCACGAATATCATATTAATGAGAAAGGAAATGTAACAGAGTGTAATATTATTACTCCAACAACTCAGAATATTAGTAACATTGAAAAAGATTTAATTGAATTTCTTCCACACGTTTTAGATAGAAAAAAAGAGAAAATAGTACTTTTTATTGAAAAAGTAGTAAGGTCATACGACCCTTGCATTTCGTGTTCTACGCATTTTCTAGAAATTGACTGGCAAGAAGAATAAATAAAGTTCAATATCATATCAAAAGTCTTTACCAGCCTAGATTTATTATGTGAATAATTGTGCCAAGTAAAAGTACCGATTGGAACTGGAACATTAATCTGCATACGAGTCTGCGTGCAGGTAAAGACTTTACATTTGATAGTCTCTTTAAAGATACCGCCACATATATAAATCCAAATTCCATCTTATTATCTATATATAAGGGGATAAATATGTGTCTAGCATTACCAGGAAAAATCATAAAAATTGAAGGCGAAATTGCAACAGTAGATTACGGTAGCCTAAAGCGAGAAGCAAACATTACTTTAGTCAATGTAAAGGTTGGAGACTACGTTTTAGTTCACGTAGGTTTTGCAATAGAAAAAGTTGACGAAAAAAGAGCAAAAGAAACTTATTCTTTGTTAGATAATGTAAAATTATAAAATAATAATGAAATAAAAACAACAACAGATGACAACATGAACATTTATCTTAAAAAAATTGAAGAAATCGCAAAAGATATGCCAGAAATAAAAATCATGGAAGTTTGTGGCGGACACACTAATACAATCATGCGTAACGGAATAAGAGAAATTTTGCCAAAAAATATAAAATTAATTTCAGGCCCGGGTTGTCCTGTGTGTGTCACAAGTCATTATGATATTGATTGTATGATTGCACTTGCAAAAAACAAAATTCCGATAACAACATACGGCGATATGCTAAGAGTGCCAGGCTCAACCGGTGATTCATTAGAATCAATAAGAGCAAAAGAGAAAAATGCAAATATTGTTACAGTATATTCTGCTAATGAAGCACTAAATTATCCAGATCACATTTTCTTTGGAATTGGTTTTGAAACAACAACTCCAATGACTGCATTTTTATTAAAAAAAGGAATTACAGTATATTCTACTCATAAATTAATGCCTCCGCCAATGAAAATAATTGCCAGTGGAGAATTGAAAGTCGACGGTTTTATCGACCCTGGTCACGTTTCAATAATTACTGGTTCAAATATGTGGTCAGAACTAAATATTCCGCAAGTAATTTGTGGATTTAAACCAGACCAAATGATTAGAGCAATTTACAAGCTTCTAGTTTTAATAAAAGAAAATAAAAATACTAATTCGACAAATGAAAAAAGAAACTTAGTAATAAACGATTATCCTGAAGCAGTAACTCCAAAGGGAAACGAAATCGCACAAAAATTAATTAATGAACAGATGAAAATTGTCGATTGTAATTGGAGAGGTTTTGGAATTATTCCAAATTCAGGACTTGACCCAAAAGATGACAAATTAAATGCAAAAATAAAATATGCTGACATATTAAAAAAAGTAGATTCAAAAGAAATCAAAGGATGCTTCTGTGCGAAAATAATAAAAGGACTTGCAGAACCAACAGACTGTAAACTTTTCAAAAAAGTCTGCACACCAAACACACCTGTAGGAGCATGCATGGTTTCCGAAGAAGGTTCGTGCGCAATTTATTTTAAATACGGAGACAGAAAAAAATAAAACTTTGTCCGAAATGTCTTTACCGGCAAACAAAACAGTATACATTAATATGTTAGCTCTTTAGATTAAGAAATTAAACAAGTACAATTATTAGCAAAACAAGCAAGGCCGATAGAAAGACTTCGGACAAAGAAATTAAAAAAGTGAAACAATGACAAAAGAAGTTGTAAAATTAAGTGAAGGCTCCGGTGGAGAAGAAATGGACAACTTAATTAAACAATTATCAAAAGATTTTTTCAGAGGAAACTGGAAAAATTGCGATAAAGACGGTGCAACTTTCGAAGATTTAGTATTCACAACAGATTCGTATGTCGTCACACCAATATTTTTCCCGGGAGGAAATATAGGAAAATTAGCATTCTGCGGAACTGTTAATGATTTGGCAGTAATGGGCGCAACACCAATTGGAATTTCATTATCACTAATTATCGAAGAAGGTTTTTCTAAAGACGAACTTAAAATAATTACAGACACGATTGCAAAATTAAGCAATGAAACAAAAATCCCCGTAGTAACTGGTGATACAAAAGTCGTTGAAAAAGGAAAAATAGATAAAATTATGATTACAACATCAGGTATAGGAAAAACAAAAACAATTCTTGATAAACCATTATGTGAAAATGATGCAATCATAATAAGCGGAAGTTTAGGAGACCATGCTATCGCACTATTATCAAAGCGTTTTGACTTTGAGACTAACATAATTTCTGACTCAAAACCACTTAACTTAGAATTAAAAGAAGTAAAAACA
>JBAZVA010000042.1:0-11106 GCA_041661165.1 Candidatus Woesearchaeota archaeon
CATTAAGCGCATATTCAAAAATTTTATGTTTGAAGTGAATATTATCTAAATTAATGGGAATTTTCCATCTTTTTACAAAGATCTTCGCATCATGCCCCACAATATCTTCTTTATCTAAGCCAAATAAATTTTCTGAAGCGTCATTAAATATCTCTATTTTCTTGTCAGAATTTATTGCAATAAGCGGCTCATCCATTCCATTAACTATGTTAAATAACTTTTGCCTCCCTTCATCTACTGTTTCTGACAAAGACTGTTTGTCCGATAAAAGAGATTTATTATAATTTAAAATTTCCTCGTGCATTCTCGCATTTTCAAGAACTTTTTCAATAGTTGAAACAATAAGCTCAAAAAGAGTTTCATATTTTTTCTTAATAGTATAATCCATTTTAGATTGAAAAATAAAAACATAATCAAGATTATCACGAAGCGTAATAAACAAAACTATCTGAGAATTTGCAGTTTGTATTAAATCATCATTAGGATTAGACAAAAGAAACTGAGACTTATTGTTTGATAAAAGTACACTCTTCTTATTCTCAGAATAAATTGATTTTAACTTTAAAATAAAAGAAGGATCGTCAGAAAAATTAATATTTTTAGAATGCAAAAAATTTTCTTTCCCTTCAATACGAAACACCAAAAAAGAATCTGCATAAAAAAATTTAGCAATATCTTCCGCGTATTTTTCAATAATTTTTTTCTCTGATGTGAATTTTCCAAACTTATTTGTCAAATTATATAATTCTTTCATCTCATTATAATCTTCTTTGATATCTTTCACCAAAACTGAATTTTTCAGTGCTGAAACTATTTGATCTCTAAAAAGTTGAAGATTAGAAATAGTTGCTTTATTTAGACCTTTCTTATTTTTCCAATTTAGACAAATTATAAAATTAACAAAATCGGGTTCAATTTCATTTAAAGGAATAATTACAAATTCGTCAAAAAACTCAGAAACCTCATACTTTTGCGCCCCGATGTAAGTAAAAGAACTTCCAAAAACTTCTCCTTTTAAAAGAGATTCATTTATTTTATCAATCGAAGGATAAGGACATTTTTTCATTTTTTGAAAAACAGCATCTGTAATATTTTCTTTAGTATAATATAAACGTGTTGCTTCTCTCATATTTTTAGGAAGAAAACCTTTTTTGAATTTAATATGCGCACACATATCAAAATTCATACTGTTTACAATCATAGAAAGAATATTAGTCATAGAAGTATCAGTCTTTACAGAAATATTTTTATTTATATTAGAAAGAAAAGTAAGAAACTCTATTTTATCTTTTCTCTCTTCAAGACGCCGAAAAGTATTAATTATATTAGTATATTTTTTTGAAAAATATCTCAAAACTTCTAATTGATTATCCGTAATTTTCTTTCCATTTTTATTACACCCTAAAACAATACCTATTTTTTTATACGTATTTATATCAGCATATGCAAATGTAAAACCAAAATTAGACACAAGAGTACACGGCAATTTTTGTTTTTTAAGAAAATTCGCATCAATAATAGAAGAAGGTATATTTTTTAGATTATAAAGAATACAATTAAAACTAAAATGATTTATATCGTTAAGTTTATCAACATGATTAGGGGCAATTTTCACACACTGCATAGTTACGTTTCTGTCAAAAATACAAATATGAACACTATCAAGCCCTGATTCTTCTTTTATATTTGTTTCTAATATACTCATACATTTATAGAAATCGTCGCACAAAAGTAACTGCTCACAGACCTCGTGCTCTGTTTTTTTAGTATTTTTGGCATCCATAAAAATGAATATTGAAAATCCCAAACCATTCAGGGATAAAAATTATTTGATAATATTTGCAATATCAATCGATTTTAATTCTCTTTGTTCGTATTCATCAACAAGTAATGTTAATTCTTCATTAGTAAGATACTTTGAAATAGACTCATATGAACTTTTTATTTCATTATTCATTCTTGAAGATGTAATAACTACAATGTTGTTATCATTTGTCTGACCCATAAAAAGAAAATTATCTTTTACTGCCTCTTTTACAACATTAGCAAATTTTTTAATTATATCAGTAACCTTAGTAAATCCCATTTTCTTTTTTAATTCTTGCATCTCTTCAAATTTCAACACAGAAACATAAAATGGAATTCCATCTTTTAAAAGTTCATTAATTTTATTAATAACATATTTCTGCGTGGGTAATTCTGTAATAGGATGTACTCCCTGTACTTGCGACAAAAGAAGTTTTATATTTGTTTCAAGTTCAATCGGATCAAATGGCTTCGTCATAAACATGTCTTTCTTTAAAATAATTTTATCTATTTTTTTTGATATGTCAGATTTCGCAGTAAGAAGAATTATCGGAATATCTTTAGTTTGCTCAGACATTTTTAATTTTTCATAAACATCATAACCAGACATTTTGGGCATCATTAAATCTAAAATCACTATGCTTGGTTTTTCTTCGTAAATTTTCTGTATTCCTTCAAGACCATCATACGCACAAATTATATTTGCATTTAATGACACAAGTGAAAGTTTAATTAAAGTAACAATATTTGGCTCATCATCAACAATTAAAATTTTCATCTTTGAATCTTTTTTTATCGTCCAAAGATTCGCCTGTGCAACCTGCTTTGAATCTATCTCATTATTTGCTTTTAGAACTTCAAGATATTTTGCGACAGTAACTCTATTCTTATTTAATTTCTTTGCAAGTTGAAGACAGGATATTCCACCCTTATTAATATCAATTTCCTTCATTATTAAGTTTTTTATATCGTCCAATATTTACCCCTGTTATCAAAAAATTGACTGCTATTTAAATAGTTTATCATCTATGTTACACATATCTGTTTATTGAATATATATCTGCTAAAAATACATATTTAAACCAAAAATAAAAAAGTTTCAAAAAAATCCTGTAAGAAAATAAAAAAATCTTACAGGAAAAGAGGTGTGGGAAAGTACTGCATCATGATTTGCAAATAACAAATTATCAATTTACCCCCATTACATCCAAAACATTTTTGCCGGCCTTGATTGCATTGCTAACAATAGTACCAAACATAATTACATATTCTAAAGAGCCAATTTAATCACTGCATACTGTTTCCTCGTAAGAGGTAGCCAAGTGTAACGCGGCTATGCGTGCTGGCAAAAATCAAACAACCCTCACAAACTTTAAACAAATCTATAACAAACATCGTTACAAATTTATTCTAATTTTGTTCTCAAGCTCTTGTGGATCAAACGGTTTAGTAAGATAATCATCTGCACCAGTCATTATTGATGCCATTTTATCTTTTAATTCCGTTTTCGCTGATACCATTAATATTGGAATATAACTTGTTAGTGGATTTTTCTTAAGCATTTTACAAACATCATATCCACTCATCTTTGGCATCATTATATCAAGCACAATTATATCAGGAAAAATTGTTTTGCTGCTTCAATTGCTTCAAGACCTGTATATGCTTCAAACACTTCGTACTTTACAGGATCAAGTGATAGCTTGATTAATTTTACAATATGCGGCTCATCATCAACAACAAGAACTTTGACTCTTCGCACTTGTTCTTTTACTCCATTTCCATTCTCAGAATAAATTTTTGCTGCCTGTTTCAAATTAGAAACCGGTGTCTTTGTGATAGTCCCCTTATTTCTAGTTATTTTATACATCATTCCATTTCCCCCCTTACATGATATTGAATAATATTGAATAATATTAAATAAAAACAACAAACAATCAAAAATAAAACCAATTCAATTGGTCAATAAACAGTTATGTTATACATAATAGCAGAACAAGTATTTAAAGTTTGCCATACTAAACACCTCAAGAATATAAATAAACCGAACTACCAACAAGTGAAACTTTCTAAACAATCAAAAAAAAGTAAACACAAAGAATACAATATATAAAAATCCGTCAAAAATTCATAAAAACAGACTATTTCACATTAAATCCCATAAAATTGTGAAATATAGTGTGAAATGATAACATATTTAAAGTAAAAACACTTATTATATCTATGGTAAACAAGTTTGATGTGTTCTTTGAAATTGCAAAAAAAGGAAGCACAAACTTTGGCGATTTGGCAAGACTATTCTCATCGCAAAACGTAAATAAGAACTCCCTTTACTATCACATCAATACCCTTATTAAAGAAGGACTCATAATAAAAGAAAAAAACACACTTCTATCTGTTCATTCAGAAAAAAATCAGATACTATTCTCAATTTTAGAATATTGCATAAATAACAATATTGATTATGGATTCTATTTAGAAGAGTCAACAGTAAATTTTTTAGAAAATCGTTTTCTCGATTCAAAAAAGGAAATATCTGTGAATACCAAAACAAAAATAATTCACAAATTATCAAAAGATTCATTTTTAGTATTATTCACAAAAAAGCCATATCATTTTATGATAATGTATCATACATTGTTTGAGCAGATTTTATCTTTCTTTCTTAATAAGAAAATAGAATTTGATTTTTATGTTAATGAAAAAATAATTTCATTAAATTTAAGCAGAATAAGAAAGATGAAATTCAAACATCAAAATGAGGAAGAAGTAAAATTTTTGCATACGAGTCTTTTTTTAGAGGGTAATCTTCTTACATTAAGAGAAACAATAAAACTTCTAAAAGATGAAGAATTGGAGAAAGGAGAAAAATACAAAGATGTTGCAGAAGCTAAAGGATATTCCAACGCAATAAAGTATATGCAAACAGTCAAAAAAATAGATATTAATGAAATTAAAAAAATACACAAAATATGTATGCAGCACGAAAATTTCTCCGGAGAATTTCGAAAAGAGAACGTACACATAAAAAACAATCCTGATTTCAAAACGGCCGATTTCAAAGATATCGAAACAAAACTTTCAAAATTAATTTCTGAAATAAATTCATTCCAATCAAAGAAAGTTAAAAACATTTGCGACTTCGCTTCACACATACATAACGAATTTCAGCACATACATCCTTTTCTTGATGGAAATTCAAGAACAACAAGATTACTTTCCGTTTGGTTTTTTAAAAAATGCAATTACGATTTCACAATCCCGATCGGCTTCACATCAATTTACATGAGATTAACAAAAGGACATCAGAAAAGAGAAGACGAAAAACTATCGTATTTGTTCTTTTTGATTCTTCTGTATCTCTCAACACGATTTGAATAAAAAATGGAATGTCCTTCAATCAAAATAACAGAAAAGAAGCACATTTCACACGAAATTCAGCAAAATCGTTTATTTCACAATAAATTTCACATAATAGTTAAAAAAACTGTGAAATAAGCACAAATTAGAATCAAAATATATTAATATGATTTTCTTCTAAATAGCGTCGTAAAAAAATCAAGAATTAACCTTCTAAGAGACTTTCTAGGGTGATGATGCGAATAACCATAACCATATCTGTGTCGCTCATTTGTTATATGTGTTCTATCGTACAATTTCCCATTTCCTCAGATATACTCAATACTTAATCAGTATATATAAGTGTATATTACTTATAAATTTTATGATTCTTAGTTCGTCCAAATAAGCAAGACTAATCCCCGTCCAAATACCCGTCTAAGGTATTCTTACCGGCCTTTACTATATTGCTAATAATTGTGCCATCTTAATTACTTATTCTAAAGAACAAATTTTGTAGCTGAATACTGTTCTGTTTGCCGGCAAGAATACTTTATTTTAAATTCTTCGCAATCTTCAAAGCATCAGAATAACTCAAATCCTTATCGTAATCAAAGTCAAAACTATTAGAAAATTTAGTTACTTCAGGAAACGCTCTGCAAACAGAAAATCTATCTTCGTAGTTAGTACAGTTGTTTTCAATTAGAAAAGGACACGAATCCATATCAAGAAAATAATCAATAACAACAGGTTTTCCATTTTTAATTATCATTTTAAGCGGCTTAAATACACACTCAACTTTCTTTTTCTTTGCAATTTTTTTAAATTTCTCAACTTCGTCTGGCTTAAACGGCAGACCAAACATAGAGAACGGATACAAATAAATAATCCCCTTAGATGCATACATTTTCTCCTTTAGAATTCTCTCATCCTCAGGATGCATCGTCATAGAGTATCTGCGACAGCAATCCCCACATAAAATGCATTTTCCAGATACTTGATCACATGCAAATCTTTTTTTAGTTTTAATAGCATCAACCATAAGAATAACAAACAATTGTCTTATTTTAAACATTTCGCATAATCAATTATTATGCTCAATTAAAAATTCTACTTAGAACTCTTCTTTCCATTTCGTCCGTACAAAAACCATCCTACCAAAATAGTAGAATTAGTAATAAAACAAAGCGAATTGGTCAATATCACAGGAAAACTTTTTAACTCAAAACCATAAAAAAACCAAATTATTCCACCAAGAGCAAAAAAAGAAAATGATATCGCAGAAATGTCTTTCGCACTTTTTCTATTATATATTTTATAAATCTGAGGAATTGCAGCAAGTGCCATTAAACTTCCAAACGTAGTTGCAAGCACAGATAGAATTGTCATAAATTCACAATCTTCGTCTTACTCTTTAAAATATTTTTATCCAATTCTTTTCTCGTAAGCAAATTTTCTTTTCCACCAAGATGCGATATTATTGATTTCGCATTTTCCATTGCAGCAGTCAATGCAATCTTATCATCTTTTCCCATAATGTGATAAGACAAATAAGTTGAAGCAAAAGAATCTCCAGCGCCAGTTGTCTCATAAACTTTAAATTTTGGAGGAATTAATTTCAAAGTATTTTTTGAATTATGCAAAACCGCACCTCTTTTTCCATCAGTAATTATTAGCGTCGCATTCTTCATTAAAGCAGGCATAATTTTTTTTATAAGTAAAGGAAAATCAACTTTAGTACCAACCAACTCTTGTGCCTCTTCTTTATTCAAAACAAGTAAATTAGTACAACAAAGCACATCTTTTAATTTATTCAAACCTTGTTTTGCTTGATAACTCGAAGGATTAAATGCGAACTTTATTCCTTTTTTACAAGCATATTTAGCAATTTTCTTTAACGCATCAAACGATTTTTCAACAAGTGAAGAAGAATAAATCCATTTAGTAGAAGGAATCTTTAATTTAGAAAACTCTAAAAAATTATTGCTTCCTTTGTATGTCAAAATTGTTCTGTCGTCATTTTGTGAATCAAGTACAACAGAATATCCGCTTTGATACTTCGAAGTTTGATAGCCTAAAAAGTCAATTTTCTCTCTTTTCAAAGAATCCAAAATAAACTTCGCATCATTATCTTTTCCAAGACACCCTAAGTAACCAGTTTTCAATCCAACTCTTGCAAAAGAAGTAGCAGTATTAGTTCCTCCGCCACCAACTAGAACATGCTTCTCTGAAATAATAATCTTAGAACCCAAAGGATATGCAATTTCTTTCACACCTTTTATAGTAACATTATCGCATTGCGTCATAACAAATACGTCAACTACAGCACTTCCACACGTTACGACATCGTACATATAATATAACGAGAATCCTTAATTTATAAATATAATCATAGATAAAACGGTATAAAATCTTCTAACCAGCCTAGATATGTAGTGCGAATAATCGTATTAATTAGAAACTCCAATTAGAACTGGATTAATATGCTGCATACGAATCTGCGTGCTGGTAAGAAGATTTAAGAAAACTCATAAACTATTAACTTTTTTCACAATAGCATTTATCTTAACAATCGCTTTTTTATCATTCTTTAACTCATTTATACCAAATGCAGAAAAACAATAAGAAGAAACAACTTTCATATTATGTGCCTCTGCAAAATATTTTAAAGCACCATTAGTAACTCTTTTTGATTCAACCTCTGAATTTCCACCAACAACAATTTCCACAATCTTTTTTCCCTTCAAATATCCATCATACGAATTAGTTCTGTCAATAAAATCTTTTAGTAATCCAGAAACATTATCATAATAATTTGGAGTCCCGATGATAATTACATCTGCCCATTCTAATCTTTTACACAGAGAAGACATATCATCTTCAGTCACACATTTTCTTTTATGTTTATCACACGATAAGCAACCTAAGCAATGTTTAATATTTTTCATCCTCAAAAAAACCAATTCTTTATTCTTAGAATTAATACCGTCATAAACACGCTTTAGAACGTAATCAGTATTTCCAACTCTCGGACTTCCTGACAACAACAAATAATTAGTCATACTAAATCAAACAAAAAGTTAATATATAAATTTATTCATAAAAAATATACAAAAAGACCATCGAAAACCTTATAAGTAAATCCGCCACAATATTACCTAAAGGAGATCAGTATGGATTATACACAAGTTCACGATTATCTAATAAAAAACGAACACAACTTAAGTGCTCACCACTTACACTTTCTAGCGTGGCTTAAAGCGCATGCAAACTTCTTAGTAGGAATAGAAAAATACTTTTTAATGTTAAGAGACGAACTATCAGAATTCGTGCATAAAGAAAACACAGTTGTAAACAAAGAACTAATTGATGATTACGCAAATAAAAGTCATTTTAATCTATTAGAAAATATTGAACACAAAGTATTACAAGATATCAAAATGTTTAGAAAAATGTTAACAAGAGCACCTCATGATTTATTCATTTTAGATTATCTTGGACAATTAGAAACACATTGTTCTTTCTTGCAAAAATATATCAGACCAGAGTTAGCTTCTTGTTAAATTTTAATTACAATATTCTAAAAGTTTTTTTGTTCTGTTAGAAATAAAACTTTCGGCAGAATTCTTTGAACGATATTTTAACGGCATCATGGATTTCATAAGACGTAAATTTTTCCTCTCTAAAATAAACTGCGAATCATAATATTTCTCCCACAAATCCTCATCGTACGAAAAATCCTTCATAATTTCAAGAACAGGCAGTTTCTTCTCAAACAACAAAACAACATCTTTCAAACTCAAATCATAAACAGACACCAAACCTTCAGAAGATATCACATAAGTTTTTTTCTTATCAAAAATAGCAATATGAAAAATAGGAAACCTTTCATGAAAAAAATAAAGAAGATCATCAACAATATGATGTTCTGAATCTATAGATGTATATAAAATTCCGTGCAAAGAAATATCAAACCGCAAGAACGATTTTATTTTGCATATCGCACGTGCAACATTCGTGTGCATCTCATACAATTGTCTGGCCTCTGGTGTTGCAACATTCATCACCAATCCAATATTCTGCATTTCCACTTTTTTCAACAAATCAGAATTAAATTTATTATGTCTGTCTGCAAGATAAAAACAATCAAGAACTTCACTCATAAATATTCACCTATGAAAACTCTGTCCGAAGTGGTCAGCAGCAAACATACCGTATTCACTACTAGAATCCATTCTTTAGAATAAGCAATTAAGTTAATACAATTATTCTCGCAAGGTATACAAGGCTGCTCGACTTTTCGGACAGAATACAAATGGCAAAAACTCATGCAAATTCACCCAAAGTTTTCTGTGCGATTCCATTAATCTTAATAAAAGGCTCTGCACGTTTTAACACAACACCAATAGACGCTAATTGTTCCCGTTTCTCAATTTTAATATTTTTACTTTGAAGTGAAAGAATCTTTTCTGCACTTTGAGGACCGATTCCCGGAACTCGTAAAATATCTTCTTTCGAAGCACTATTCAAATCAATTGGTCTATTAAACCTAAGTCTTGCAAGATGAATTTTCGGATCCCCTTTTGGCAAATTCTCATCTACCAAAATATTTCTAAATTCAGATAAAGAAATATCATATTTTCGCATCATAAAATCTACATTATACAATCTATGTTCTCTTTCGTAAGGAGTTTGATTTTTAAATTCAAACGGAGTTGCTTTTATTGGAGTAAATGCGCTATAATATGCTCTATTTAATTCAACATTTTCATATTCCCAATCAACCATTCTAAGTATTTCTAAATCAGATTCATCAGAACCACCAACAACTAACTGCGTAGTTTGCCCAGATGGCAAATTTAAATTCTGAATCCACTTTTGTCTTCTTAAAATATCAATTTTATAATCTTTAACAGAACTAACTTCGTTCATTCTTGCTTTATTTGGTTGTTCTAAATTCACAGAAATTCTATCTGCAAAAGTTGATGCGTGTTTAATTAAATTTCTATCAGCACCAGGAAGCGCTTTGAAATGAATATATCCTTGAAATTTATATTTCATACGAATTAATTCTACAGCTTGAATCATTTTTTCTGTACTTTCGTTTGCATCTTTTTCTATTCCTGAAGAAATAAAAAGTCCTTCAACATAATTTTTTACATATAAAGTCATAAAAACTTTTGCAAGTTCTTCTGGTTCGTAATTCGCAACTTGTTTTTTGCAATGAGAAGAATTTTGACAATATCTGCAATCATAAGAACATTTGTTTGTCAAAAGCGTCTTAAAAAGTGAGATACATCTTCCGTTTTCAGTAAATGAATGACAAATCCCAGAAGAAGCAGCGTCCCCGATTCTGTCGTTAGTAGTAACTTTTCTTGTAGAACAGGAACTCGCACAGACATCCCATTTTCCGGATGCACCCAATATTTTTACTTTTTCTAGTATTTCCATTTTTATCACAGTTTATGTTGTGTTTTCTAAACCCCTCGATTTCGAGGGGATTAACCGTATCAAATCCGACACGGATAAAAGTTTAATTATGGCATATTCGCCATAATTAGATTTAAGCAAATTTTCTTTATAACCCATACGCGCAAATGTCAAACTATCAAAACACAAAAATATTCACACTAGAAGGCATAAAACACAATAATTTAGTGTCTTGTGGTCTTGTCCACTACTTAGTTTTACCGGCAAACAAAACAGTATGCACCAACCATATCTACCCTTTAGAAATAAGCAAACAATTTTGGCACTGTTATTAGCGATACAAGCAAGGCCGGTAAAAAACATAATTAAGATCTACCAGTCAATTTTCAATTCTTCCAAATCAGAAATATTAAGACACGGCTTTTCTAAATCATCATCAACTGCAATTCTAGGACACGCAGTATTAATGTACATATCAAGAAAATTAAAATCAATTAGTTTAGAGCCATCTAAAGTATCAAAAATAATTCC
>JBAZVA010000043.1:0-11077 GCA_041661165.1 Candidatus Woesearchaeota archaeon
GCAGTAGGTACTATCGATTTAGTAAGTCGAATAATGTAATTATAAAATTGTACATTTTCATTCGTTGATGTATCGCCAATAACATCTAAGTCATTTATCACTTCTTCATTCATTTCACCACAAGAAAAAAACAACTATATATAAATATTTATATTATCTTTAAATCGATCAACATTTTAAGCTTATGTTTTTTTCGCAGAACTCTATTCATTGTTTTCAATAATGAAACAAATCTATTAGTTGTATCTACTGACCGTATTTTATTAATATCCATCCATTGTATCCCTATTACTTCTGTTATTTGTTGTGGGTTGTTATAATCTAATTTCAGCGAATAAGGATTGTGATATTTACTGCTGGAATTTAATATAGCCAAATAATAATAATTTATATATCTAATTTTTCCATCTTGTATGCTACATGTATAAGGTTCACTTTCTAATACTTCATATTCTAATGAAGATATACCCGTTTCTTCTTCAAATTCTCTAATTGCGCAATTTAATGGTTTTTCTTGCGGGAATAAAAGTCTGCCTTTTGGTAATTCCCATAATGTTTCTGTAGTTACTGATTGTGTTAATAAATCTCTTACTCTTTTTCCTTTATCTTTTACAAAGTTCGCTTGAAAATAATGTTTACAATGATTATATCTCTCATATTTTTCTCTCGTTAATTTAAGATTATCTGATGTATATATTGAATCCGGGTCTATTAACCATATACGATACCAAATGCGTCCAAAATCTAATGACCATATATCTAATTTTTCCTCACTAGACATGCGGTTAAATAAATATAAAATTCTATTATTATCATACCGTTTATATCTTCCGAAGGCAAAATCTACAAAACTAAACGTAGTTCTCTTGCGAATCATGAGAACTTCTATCTGTTGAGTTTTATTATTGAATCTACAACAAGAAATTCCATAACTCTTTTTAATAGGAGTCTTTTTATTGTAATAACTCATCCTCTTTCATATCTAAAATAATACTTTTTTAAAGCATTAAGCTAAAAAAATAAATAGAAATACTTTTTTAAATTCCTCCATTCATGCGAGATTTAAGCATTGTTGCATTGGCAGCAGTAATCACTAACATAAAATTACCTGTTATATCCATTTGCAATCGGAAATCACTCGATGTCATATAATTAAGATCGTCTTTCAGAGTATCTTTTGATCCCAACCTGTAAATATAAAAATCTCTAGAAGGTGGTTCTAAAGATGCCGGCCAGAAGTGCATTCTATCGGTAAGTTGTCTAACATCTTTTGAAGATGGATCTATTTCTGGGGGAATATAGAAATCATTTTCACGATAATCAATACTTCTATAGTTCTCGCTAGAACAAGCTTTATGTTCAAGAAATTTTCTTGGAGTATCCATTTTCGGGGTTATATTCATAGTAGAAGCCGTTATTACCATATTATTGAGAGATGTATGAAACCTTTCTGTATTTGTACTATAGCACCAGTATCCTAAATGTTCCTTTTTTCCACATTCTTTTGGATCTTTAATAGTGAATGCTAAAATAGAAACACCATGAGAAATTTGTCTTGTTATCATTTTCCCAGGAGTAATTGGAAGAACTCCTTTTTTTCCCGTTAGGGTAAAACTTTCTTCTAATTGAGAAGGCTCTTTAGCAGCTATGTCAGCCCATGCTTGACTAGATGATTTATTTACCAGAACTGTTGGTTTAACAGTTTCTACTTCCTTTTCGGAAGGAAGTTCATTGAGTTCTTTGTGAATTCTTGCTAAATTTTCCTCTCGTTTTCTCAAATTATCTTTGATCACTATCGTTTCTTCTTCTAATAAAAACGTTGTCTGATTATGGAAGTTTTGCGCTACTAAAGAAAGTTCGAGAAGTTTTTTTCTGATATTAGAACGAATTTGTAAACCTTCTTCTGTGGAAGCGTCAATATTATTAAGAGTTTTTCCAAGAGAAGATAAGGAACTGGACGCAGTCAGAATATTTTCTTTCAGAATATTAACATCTATATCATCTTCCATTTTATTCGTAAAATACACGAACTATATAGTAATATAAGTAAATAAAGGATCGTAGTAGTAGGTAATAAATATAATATAAAAATTCAATTTTACAAAAGTGAATACAATAATATTTATACAATGGAAGATTTAACGACCAGAGTTTTTGAATATCTTGATAATATTCAGGATATTTATAATTTACAACGTTGTTGCAAAACAACTCTTCAAGCATATAGAAAATTAAATGTTTGGAACTTAACATCAAAATTAGGAAAAACTCCTAAAGAAAAGTTACAAATTTTTATTAATTTTTACAAACATAAAGCACAACAAGGTAGCGTGCAATGGAAAAAAGAAAAAGAAGGATCATTTGAATCACCCCCTACAATAGGAGGGAGTGAAATAGGTTCTCTTTTTGGAATTAATCCTTATTCAAAGTCTAAACAGCTAATAGCCAGTAAATTAAAAATAACAAAATTTGCTGGAAATACAGCAACAAGATGGGGAAATTTGTTTGAAGAAGTCATCTTTATGTTCACAGAAGTAATTTTCAAAACTAAAACTATTGAAACAGGATCTATTCCTGGACTACAAGATGAAAAAGGTAATGTCATTCAATCTTATTCTCCGGATAGGATAGGAGTTGTAACAAAAAATAATTTTATTGGAGGAATTCGTAAATTAGCTCGAATTATGGGAATAAATATTTCTGGAAAAATACCAAATAAACCTGAATTAATAGTATTAATGGAAGGCAAATGTCCTTTTACAAGAGTTCCGGGGCAAGAAATTCCAAAGCAATATACTCTCCAACCTCAATTAGGTGCTTCCACTATTAAAATAACTGATGTTTGTTTATATGTCGATGCGATGTTTAGAAAATGTTCTATTTCTGAATTTGGATTGGATTCTCAGTTTGACACTAATTTTCATGGTCCATGTAGTTTATCTCAAATAGATGAAGATGACGAAGTATTAGCAGCCGGATTTATAGGAATTTATTATAAATGTGACGTAATTAAGGAAACCAATATTCCAAAAAACGAATCGAAAGAATTTACTGATACAGAAAATATCAAGAAAAAATTAAAAGAATATATAATCGGACATGTTGGAAATCCAGGATCGGATTTTTATGGAGTCAATGTTCACAATTTAAGTAGTTTGATGTCATTATGTGCTTTATGTGACAGATATTTAGGCATAATATACGATGACATTGTTTCCGACGGATTTACCCTTAATATATCAAAAGAAAATGAGGAAGATTTAGTAATAAAATTACTCGTAGAATTTATTGGTGAAGATCAAGAAACTATTATTAAATTATTAGTGCCAGATGCTCTGAAAGCCAATTATCAACAATCTACCAAATATTTTAGCAAAAATTATTCAATTGAATTAGACAAAATAGGGATTGATTACGGATCTAGCAATGGTAAAGTTACTGCTATTATGTTAAAAAATGTTATAGACGATAAATTTTCTGATTCAGGATATAAAATTTACTATCCAGATGCTTTTTACGTTGCAACTTCCATTAAAGATTACTTTGATGGTGAAAAACATTATCAAGACGATTCAGAACCTGTAGATATACGATCAAAAAAATGGTTATACAAACAAGTACAAATCTATAAAAAATGGTGCGATCAAAATTCCGTACAATCAACGGGAATATTACCGTGGAAATTACTTAAAACAAGTTATATACCTATGCCCATAGATCCAAATTTTATAGAAAGTGCAAAACCAAAAATATTAGATATTATAAAAACTATACAACAAATCAAAAAAACTGCCAGTATTTCCACCGATTCAGAATCAATAGAACAAAAAATAAAAAAAGAATTCGACAAAAAATTTCCAACAAGATCGAAAAAACCGAAAAAAGAAAATGTTTCGAGTTCTTTTACTAAAAATTTAAACAACGACACAATAAATGAATTTTTGAACGGATTGGATATCACGCCCTAACGAAACGATAATTTCGTTCAATTCCAGTTGCTTCAGAAGGAATATCTTCTTCTATTACATCTCCTATTTCAGCTCCTAGCCATACCGACACTGCATCAATAACCCTTATTTTTCCCATAGAGCTTTTCTTCGCGCAAAGTTCTCTAGAAACCCTTTTTTCTTCTTCTTTAGATACAATTCTACTAGGAGAGATACTTGTGCTTTGCATCTTATTAGAAGTAAAGAATGAATAATCATGTACCATGAATCGGATATAACCACTTTCTTCAGATCCAGCGGACGCATATTCTAATAATTTATTGGTAATATTAGATCCAGGATTCTCATATGGTACGATAATAATATCCAAATTAAATTCTAGGTGGGAGCTTTTAATATCCGGAATCTTATTAAGAAGTTTAATAAACTGTTGCGCGGCACTAATATAATTACTATATTTATCTAATAATACAAGTATTGTTTTAGTAGCTTTCGCATTAGTGGCAGGATTCATTCCTATTATAAGACGACGATCTTTATCCGGAGAATCACTTGCCTCCATCATGATATAGCCATTGTACTGAATGGAAGATGTGAAATCATCATGTTTAAGTAATCCATTTTCATCAGGAGTTCCTTTAGAAATTTTCGTAACATCTCCCGATACCAAAACAAGTTTTCTATATGACAGTAGTTTATATAAATTTTGATATACTCGATAAGGAAGAAAATACTCCATTCTGTTTCTGGAAATAATATATTATACGAATAATTTGTGTTTTGTTTAAAAAGTTATATTACAATCAAAAGAATTCAATTATATATTTTTTCATTTTTTATTTTCTTTGTAAATATATTTACATAGGATAGTAAATTGTTCGCACAATATATAAACTGCACAGTGAACAACTCGATTAATTATTTAATAATTAATTTTAATTTTATCCAGTAGAATATAACCTATACTCAGTATTGCACAACATGGACGGAGGCGACGGAGATACAACACTTTTTGCTGACAAAATTCTTGGTAATAAACTCACACATGTAGTTTATTTTGCCGTTTTAATTGTCCTTATATTTCTGATACTTTGGCAAATGCGTAGCATGAATCAGAAGACCGAAGGACTTATCGGAAGTGGTATTCAAGATCAAGTATTTACAAGCGGTGCCACAATTAGAAGATTAGGACAGGAATTTAGCGGAACTAATCAAGGAGAATATACTGTTGTTCATAACGATGAATTAAAAGAACTTATACCTGGAGTTATACCCTCAAAATCTGAAAGATTAGTAAATGAACGCGGGGAACCTGATTTCTGGGAAATATCCAGTGAATTAAATGCGTATAAAGAATCACAAGTAGCACCTATGACAGCTGAAGCGGCAGCTCAGGCCGCAGCGCCTTCCGGACAAGAGTGGTTGGCCTCAGATTCGGTAGCGAGTCGCGTTCAAGACGAGCTCTTGCGACAGCAATTATATAGATAAAACGGCCTTAAGTCGCATGTTTAATTAACTGTTTGACCGTTTGGTATTATATACAAATTAATGAAAAAATACTTTTTTTTCGTGGTGTCTGGAGACTAATAAAATCAACCAAAAAATCTATTTGAAAAATGAATCAATATTTAATGTTCATACTAAAACAAAATTTATCAAAAAATGGAAAGTCTTGCGGAAGACTCATTTAATACTTTACCTACCGAAGAAGATTTAAATCAAAATTCTGAGATAGATACTTGTTCTATTTTAAGATTTTGGGAAGAAAATGAAAACGGAAAAAAGAAATTTAACGAATCTTACTATTTAGAAGAAATTATAACGGTGCAACAGCAATTCTCAATAGAATTTTGGAAGGAAATTTCGGGATATGAAGGTTTATATTTGTGTAGTAATTTAGCAAGAGTGAAATATATCCCCACCGGAAGAATTAAGCAAATAAATACAGAAGCATTTAGAAAAAGGGGAGCTTATACAGAAATATCTTTAAGTAAAGACAAAAAATCTAAAACACATAGGTTACATAGAATAATAGCATTAACATGGCTTCTAAATCCGGACAATTTATCAGACGTTAATCATATCGATGGAAATAAATTTAATAATATTTTAAATAATTTAGAATGGATAAGCCATAAGGATAATGTTAAACATTCCGTTAAATTAGGATTAGATCCTAAAAATAATGCTGGTAGAGCTGTACTTCAACTAAATCCTGATACCAAAGAAGAAATAAAAAGATGGCAGTCTGCCAAAAAAGCGGGGGAAGCATTAAAATTAAACCCTTCCAATATAACTCAGGTATGTTTAGGAAGACGACAAACTACAGGAGGATTCGACTGGAAATATGTAGAAAATCACAAAAGTATTCAAAAACGGAAAATACCAGGATATAAAGGATATTTCACATCAGAAGATGGTGATATTTTTAATACATTTGGACAAAAAATGCGAACTCGTAATCTAAAAGGATACAGGAGAACAACTCTATATATTGGGAGTAAATCAGTGCATCCATTAGTTCATAGATTAGTTGCTGCAACATATATTCCTAATCCCGAAGGCAAACCAAACGTAAATCACATTGATGGAAATCCGTTGAATAATCATTTTAGTAATTTAGAATGGTGTGACCAAAAAGAAAATATGAATAGCATCGAAACAAAAAAGAAAATCTCGCGAATTGTGGGAAAATACTCGCGAGAAGGAGAACTTTTGGAAACTTTTCCCAGTGTAAAAGCTGTTGCAACAACATTGGGAGTTCTTTACAGCACAATGTATGATGATATTTCCAAAAATACTATTCGCGAAGGAATATATTGGGAATTTCTCGACCCACCTCTAGAAAAAGGGAAAAAATAAAACTTAAACTTTTTGTTCAAAATTTTTCAAATTCCCATACTTTTACGAAACCATCTTCTGAACCAGATACTATCATGGATCTATTAAATTGCAAATTAGTGATGGGAGTTTCATGTTCAGTAAATTTATACATAAATTTACATGTTCTTATATCCCATACTTTTATCAAATTATCAAATCCTCCAGACACTATCTTCATTTCATCGAATTGTAAACACGAAACTCCACCATTATGAGCTATTTGTGATGTGCTGTAATTTTTTCCAATTGGAATAGAAGATCTAGCATCCCACATTCTTATAGTGCCATCCTTTGAACCACTGATTATAAAATTGGATACAATTTGAACAGTCTGAATAGTTTTACTATGACCCTTAAACACATGAAGAAGATCTCCTGTTTGAGAATTCCAAAGTTTCAACCACTTATCTGAAGATCCAGATACTATCGTATCGTCGAAAACATCCAAACAATATATGGGATTATTATGCCCCGATATGTCTAATATTTTTTCACCATCATTGGTTCTGCGGACAGAAATAGATCCATTCCAAGCACCTGTCCAAATTCTAAAGGGGTTAAATCTGAAACATACAATAGGAGACAAAATATTTTTTAACGAATATAACATTTTTTTACTCCTCAATTCATATGCACTTATAGTATCGTTAGTGCTGATCAGTAATTTATCTAAATTAAATTCGAGACTCAAATACTTCTGATCTGAAACAGCAAAAGCTTCTTTCAAAGATTTAGATTTTAAATCCCATTCTTTTACAACGTTTTCATCACAAGTCATCAATAAATTCTCGATAAATCGAAGTTGTTTAATAGGTTTTCTATGTCCTATCAAAGTAGTTTGTTGACCACCGGTTTCCCATTTTTTTGTCGTGACACGAGAGTGAATAACATAATATTTCCTCTTTTCAGAAAGATTTTCTCCGAAAACCCAAGAAAATCCCAGTTTTTCATCAAAAATTCGGAACCATGCGAGCGAATTGTCGGCAATATTTTTCATGTGCGAACAAACTAAGGAAAGTTCACATAAAGATTTAGCATCGAGAAATGAAATTATCAAATCCAAAAGTTTATCAGACAACATATTAACCAATGATGGATATCTATGATTGCGAGTTTTTCGTCTTTTAGGATTTTTTTGCGCGATTTCTTTTTCTCCCTTTTCTGACGATTTTTTGCGTTTATTAAGCATAGAGTTTATTTTGTCTATCGACGAAAAAGCATGTCCTAAATTTTCCTGTAATCTCAAAATACACTGGCGGATGTTATCAATTTCCTCTTCCATCATATTATGCAGGTAATAATCAACTTTTTATCATTTCGAATTGAAAATTGAATTCGTTCGTATAATATACGAACATTACGAACAATATGAAATATTCATTGTTAATTTTCATTATTCTTGCGCATTTCGTAAATACTCAGAAATTTGAAGTAGTATTCTTCGTTGATGCGGCAGGTTCCGAGTATAAAATTCTTCAAGATCCTCGAATCGCTATAAGTATTTCTTTGAAAGCGCAATATATAGAATGTGCCGGTTTAACAATTTCTGATGCACCAGATAGAGGAACTTGGAACCTTGTGTACAATATTCCCGCGATTTTAGCATCAAATAATCAAGATGAAATTATTCCAGAAATACTTTATCGAACCACTGAATCAATCGGTAATTCAGCATTTGAATTATGTGTTATGACAAATATGATAAGAGCCGTTTATCATGATGACTCTTTAGACCCCAAAATTTTAACAGCATTTATCATCAGTGTAATGAATATGAGTATATTTTTATTAGTTTTGAGCGTTACTTGTATATTTTGTATATCCTGTATATGTTGTAAAATAATAAAAAAACAACCAATTTTCATATAATATATTGAATAAAAATTAATTACCAATTGTTTTAAAATCATTTAAAATTTCTCTATCCATTATTTTTTCTCGGGATATTCGGTCGGAAATATAATCTTGATCAGTTTTTTCATCATCAATCACTTCAAATATGGTCATACTAATTCCTAAGTCTATAATTCTAACATCTTTTGTATCGGGATCTACAACTACATTATTGTCATGCATGTCGTTGTGAAATATGCCATGTTCATGCATAAGATCTATGAGTTTAGCCAATTTTTTCTTATATATAGTCATATCATACCCCATTTCTAACATTTCACCCCATGTATATGGATATTTTTTTGTTTTGAGAATATAGGGATAATAATGAGAATTATTTTCACTATTAATTTCTACCTCAAAATCAGGAATGATTCCGGTCCCCTTCAATTCATTCATAAAAAGAACTTCTCTTCCATCCACCGGTTTATAATACCATTCATTCATTTTTTTTCACTCACAACAAATATTTAATTATCAATTTTATAAAAAACGAACAGTCAATGAGAATTAAATTTACGGCGAAATTAGGAATAATGTAAATTCATTTGTTCTCAACTTGAGAAATAGAAATTTCTTCCGGTCGAAGCATAACTTGTTTTTTTCGCATTAAAAATAATTGCGAACAGGAAGATACTTCTCCCAATGAATCGGAACATATAGAAAATTTGTTTGTTTTCCCCTCGGAAATGCAAAGTATTAAACTACGAAGATTGGTAGAAATTCTATCGAAATCCTCTATATTTATTTTTTTCGGGTCGCGAAGCCGTTCCTCCAAAATTTTATATTGTTCAGTAATATCGATGTTTTTGTTGTTTTTCGCATTCCTATATTTTTTCACTCGCTCTGTATCACAAGATTTACATATTGATTTACGACCACTCTTTTTACTTTTATCAACTGCAAATAAAGTAGTATCTTTCTCATTCTTACACTTGGAACAAATTTGCGTTTTATTTTTTTCCATTTTTCAATCTAAAATATTAACTTTTGTGTAATATACGAACGTCTACTTTCCGATATTTTTTGTTTATCGAATTATACATATGATATCTATTTTTTATATAAAAATATTAATTTTGTCCTATTTTATATAATTTCATTACTTTGGTATTTTTCACGTAAATTCGGTCGTTAGAAAAAGTCAATTAATAGTATTTTTTTAAAATTATTTTCAAAAAAAAGCAAACAATAATATAATAATTTTATTATCCAAGGGTTTCTATAAACTCATTTATAGAATTGTTATTTAGTTTGACATAATTAGGAAGACTGACATTAATTTTATTACCAACATGACTAATAGAAATTTCCATTGGTTGAAGAATAATTTGTTTTTTCTGGACCAAAAACAACTGTAGTTTGGAAGGAATAATAAATTCCGCTGAAGATGAATTTTCACCGAGAGAATCAATCATAATGGTGAATTTATTAGTCTCTTTTCCCGATATTGTAAGTAACAAATCGTCCATTTCTAAAACGATTTTTCTGAAAGTATCGATGTCCAATTTTATTGGATCGTTAATTTTGTTATTCAAATTTTTATATCGTGATAACAGCAAAATTCTTTCGGACTTTTTTTCATCCTTTACTTCCCGATATTTTTTTGATGTTCGAGAACTACAAGATTTGCAAAAAGACTGGTATCCATTTTTTTTACTTCTATCTACAGCAAATGCTGGTAGTTCCTTTTCGACTTTGCATTTGGGGCAAATTTTTGTATTTTGGTTTTCCATTTATAATTTTATGTTACTACAAATATAATACTATACTACTTTCCGATATTTTTTGTATTTGGGGAGAGTAGTGTATATAATTAATATTATACATTTTTTTTATATGAAAAATATTGATTTGGCATTTTTTGCTTTTGAAAAGATGATTTCAAAAATATTGGTTCAAAAAATATATATGATATATTTTTGATTTTTTGGGTTTTTTTGCGACACCCGAAATACAAGCCTCCTTTGACCTATGGGAGTCTTCCTATTGCGACACCCTGAAAAAAACCCCGGCCGAAACCCGACACCCGGCTGAAAAAATTTCATCAAAATCAAACAATGTGTACACGTACATCTGAAGACTATAAAAGTCTTAGTTTTTTGTAGTTTATAAACTAATAAAAATAAGAACCATCCCAAATAATAAGAGTCTTATTTTTATTAGTTTGTATATTTTTTGCGGAAATTCGGCAATTAGGAAAAAGTTATAAATGTTATATCAAAAATATAAAAAAATATATGAGTTTTAAATACTTCCAAGTTTATTAATAATAAGAGTCTTATTTTTATTAGTTTGTATATTTTTTGCGGAAATTCGGCAATTAGGAAAAAGTTATTAATGTTATATCAAAA